>JAOTZB010000293.1 GCA_029861625.1 Acidimicrobiia bacterium | reverse complement strand
GAACCCGCCGATACGGGTGATGTCGCCGATGCCGGGCGGCTCGACCTTGATCACCTCGGCGCCCTGGTCGGCCATGACCTGACACGCCATCGGTCCTGATACGACCGCCGACAGGTCGAGCACGGTAATGCCCTCGAGTGGTCCCCCCATTGACTGCACCTCCTACCAGGAAATCTCTTCGTCGATCACACTGTTCCACGTGCCGAGGTGCAAGCCCCCGTCGAACAGCGGGGCTTCGCCGGCGACCTGGTCGACCGGGCGACGCTTGCCGGGCCGGAACGTGTCATCGGTGTAGAAGGCGGTCGGGATCAGCGCGACCTGGGTGACGGATTCGGGGATTCCGAGGAGCTCGCCCGCTTCTCGTTCGTGGACCAGGTGGAGCGTCGTCCAGGCGGTTCCGAGCCCACGGGCCCTGGCTGCGAGCATGTAGCTCCACACTGCAGGCAAGATCGACCCCACCAGCCCGACCCCTCCGAACCCGACACGGCGTGCCCGCAGACCGTCAGCGACGACTCCGGGCACGCCCACGGCTGACCCGGGCCCTCGCGCGCTTGCCGGCCAGGACACAATTCCCGCCATTCACATGCGAGACTCGGCGCATGGCACGCCTGCCACGTCTCGACGATCTGCAGCGGCTGGCGGTCATGCACGGCCTGAGCGCAGCAGCCGACGCCTTCTTCACCGTTTCGCTGGCAGACTCGTTGTTCTTCAACGTGTCGGTGGAGGCTGCTCGGCCTCGTCTCCTGCTCTACCTCGCTGTCACGATGGCGCCGTTCGCAGTCCTGGCGCCGCTGATCGGCCCGTTCATCGACCGCGTGCGCGGTGGTCAACGTACGGTCTTGGTCGCTGCCTGTGTCGGCCGGGCCGCGCTGACGCTCGCTCTGGTGCAGGACCTTCGGAGCCTGTTCATGTTTCCAGAGGCGTTCGGGGTGCTCGTGCTGGGCAAGGCCTATTCCATCGGGCGAAACGCGACGGTGCCGCGCATCGTCGGTGACGAAACCGAACTGGTGGGAGCAAACGCATTCCTGGCGCGGGTTGGTCTCGTGGGCGGCTCGATCGGGGGTGGCACTGCCGCGCTGGTTCTGGCCACGAACGGAGCCGCGCTCGTGCTCTACCTGGCGACCGTCCTGTTCATCGTGGCCGCGTTGACCGCTGCGACCGTCGCCTCCCCGAAATCGTCTCCCCGTCGTCAGAGCCGGCTCGAGTATCTCGAACTGCACGCTGTCCGCCTCACCCGCGCCATGGAGGCGATGGGTCTGCTGCGTGCGTCGGTCGGGATGCTCACCTTCCTGCTCGGATTCGAGCTCAAGCGCTCCGGCGCTCCGGTCTGGCACTTCGGCTTGGTCCTCGTCGCCGGTGGCATGGGGGCGATGGCGGCCACCGTGATCAGTGGACGCTTGCGAGCCCACTTCAGCGAGGAGCGGATCCTCGTGCTCTCACTGGTCGCGCCGGCCGTCGTCGCGTTGGTCGGCGTGCTCCAGTTCAGCATCGTCACCGCCGTGATGGTCTCGGCGACCGTGGGAGCGGCGGCGTCGGTGGGAAAACACGTCTTCGATGCGTTCGTCCAGAGAACCGCTCCAGACGCGAACATGGCCCGGGCATTTGCGGGCTTCGAGACGCGCTTTCAGCTGTTCTGGATCACAGGTGCCACCGTTGCGATCGCGACCCAGGCCGATCCCCGGCTCGGCCTCCTTGTCATGAGCCTTGTTCTCGGCGGAGGGGCAGTGGCGGTCGACGTATCGCTTCACACATCGGACCGGTTCGAGGCATCCCCCGGTCTCGTCGCGGCGGTGACCCAGCTGGTTCTGGAGGATGCACCTGCTCACGACGCGCCCGGTGCGGTGCTGGACGCGGCCGAAGTGCTGTTGAAGGGAGGCTCGACCCGTGCGGCCGTCATCGTGACGGCGGCCGCTCTCGACGCTCATTGCGATCTCGCCCTTCGGCCAGAACACGAGATCGGCTCGGTGTCGTTGGCGACCACATCGGCACGAGTCACGGCTCTGAGGGAGTCTGTGATGAAGGGGTGCTCGGTCACGACCCGCGACACCGAACGTGTCATCGCCGACGTGCGCGCTGCGATCGAATCGGATCACCCGCCGAACGATCGCAGCGAGAACAGCTGACGCGCAACCAGTCAGGTTCCGGTGGGCAACGGGCGAACGTCGGCCTTCGTGGGAGCACCTGAGAGCTCCCACGAGTCGCCGGAGCGGTGGACCGTCATGTGCCAGGCCTCGACATCATCGGAGTCTCGATAACGATCCGCATACACCTCGACGCTGTCGCCTTCACGGGGGACCGCCCCAAGGCCGACCAGAATGCCATCGTCGCGCACCGGCTCGTCGTCGCTGTCCGCATCGACCGCCTCGGTCCTCTCGTCGATGAAACGCACGAAGATGCGCGGGTCGAGAGCTTCCACCACTGCGACCTGCACGTCGATATCGATCGGCTCTTCGCTGCGAGTGGCGACGAACATCACCCACTCCGGTCGATCGCCCGAATCGATACCGCCCTCTTCGTCGAGCATCCAGTCGAGAATCGACTCGTACACGGCCGCGGTACGGTCGTCGCCCGCGACCCGGTCATCCGGAGCCGATGAACACGAGGTCAAGCTCATGGCCACGACGGCAAGTGCTCCGATGATCCGGAGTGCTCGGTTCCTTCCCACGACCCGAGCGTAGGTGAGCGCGGGCCACTCGATCACGACGGTCAGCCGGCAGGCGCTTCGGCGGGCACGCCGAGCCGGGTTCAGCCGGCCGTGACGAATGGGGCGAGATCTCCGTTGTCGTGGATCTCGATACCAGCGGTGAGCCCGAGCCACTCGGCCATGGTGGTGAGCTCGGCACCGAGCTCGCGCCCGACGTGGGCACGATCGGCGCCGGATTCGGAGAATGATCCCTTCACCATCAACACACCCCGGTCCCGATCCGACTTGACGTCGACCCTGGCAACCAGATGACCGTCGAGCAGGAACGGCAGGACGTAGTAGCCGTAGACCCGCTTGGGTTCGGGCACGTAGATCTCGATGCGGTAGTGGAAGTCGAAGATGCGGTGGACCCGCTCGCGATACCAGACGAGCGGATCGAAGGGCGCCAGGAGGGCGCGGCCCGGCACCGCGCGGGGCATGTCGGCCTCGGGGTGGAGGAACGCCGGCTTCGACCAGCCCTTCACCTCGACCTGCTCGAGCTCGCCGGCTGCGACGAGCTGGGCGAGCAGCGGTCGCGCCTCGGGCATGCGGATCCGGTAGTAGTCGGCGATGTCCTCCGCGGTGCCGATGCCGTGGAAGCGCGCTCCGAGCATCAGGAGCTGGCGCTGGGCCGGCTCGCGTTCGAGCATCGGCCGGGCGAGAACCTCGGGCGGGAAGACCCGCTCGGGGATGTCGTAGAAACGGGTGAAGTTCTTGCGGGTGGCCGCAACGACCTGACCGGTCACGAAGAGGTACTCGAGGGCGAGCTTGCCCTTCCCGAGCCCCCACCACGGCCCGGTTCGGTCGCCGGGGTCGGCGATGTCACCGATCGACAGCGCCCCCCGCTCGCGTACCTCCTCGAGGACCCAGTCGCAGTAGCCGGGATTCTCGCGGCGCATCCGGGCCAGCGACTTCCAGTGCGGTTCGCCGGCCATTCGATGACCGAAGAGCGGGCGATGCTCGATGCGCAACAGCGACGCCTCGTGACCCCAGTACTCGAACAAGGCGCCGTCGTCGTACGCGTACTGGTCGATCAGCTCGCGCCGGTACGGTCCGAGCCGCGAGAACAGGGGCATGTAGTGCGCCCGGCAGGCCACGTTCACGGAGTCGAGCTGGAGCAGGCCGATCCGGTCGAGCACCCGGCGGAGATGTCGTCGGTCGACCCGGCCCGCGGCCCGCTTCTCGCGAAAACCCTGGGCCCCGAGCGCGATGCGGCGGGCGCGGTCGTTCGAGATGGTAGGGGCCGACGGAGCCATCGGGGCCGAACGCTACCCCGAGCCGTCCCCGACTTTGCTTCTGGGGAGAACCTGCCGGGGGCCGGCCGACTCAGCCGAGCAGCTCGGGTCTCGCGGCGGCGAGAAGCTCGTAGTCGAACGCCGCTGGGAGCTTCTGGCAACTGTTGGCGCCGTCGACCAGGATGACCTGACCGCTGATGAACGCCGACTCGTCGCTGGCGAGGAAGAGCGCGAGGTTGGCGATGTCGTCGACATGGCCCATGCGCCCGAGCGGCGTCTGCATCCTCACGGCTTCGACCACCAGCGGGACCTCGAAGATCTCTCGCGTCATCTCAGTCTCGATGAGGTGAGGTGCGATGCAGTTGACCCGGATGCCGTGCGGTCCGTACTCGACGGCCGCGATCTTGGTGGCGTACTCGAGCCCGGCCTTCGAGGCGGCGTAGGCGACGAGCCCGACGGCGGGGTTGTGGGCTGTGGTCGACGACACGGTGATCAGCGATCCGCCATCGCCCGCAGCCATGGCGGTCGCCATGTGACGCACGAAGTACAGCGCCCCGTGCAGCTGCACCTGCACCATCGGCTCGAGCACCTCGGGAGTCAGCTCGGCGATCGGCGTGTTCTGCTGGAAACCCGCGAAGTTGATGGCGGCGTCGATTCTTCCCTCGCGATCCATCACCGCGGCGGCGAGCGCAGCCACCTGGTCGTGGTCGACCACGTCGCAGGTCATTCCCCACCCGCCGTTTGCTTCGGCGGCCGCGCCGGCCCGGTCGCCCCGCCGGCCTGCGACCACCACTTTCGCCCCTTCTGCGGCGAAGCGTTCCACGCACGCCAGACCGAAGCCGGTCGCCCCGCCGACCACGACCGCGACCTTGCCCGAAAGACGGTTTCTCATGGCCGAACGCTAGGGCGGCGAGCCGAGTCGGGGCGAGTTCACTGCCGCCGCCGGCAATTACTTCCGT
>JAOTZB010000292.1 GCA_029861625.1 Acidimicrobiia bacterium | reverse complement strand
CCAGCCCGATCGAGTAGCCGGCGCCGACCGCCTTGGGCAGATGAGAGGCGATCGTGCTGGTCTGCGGGGGAATAGCTCGACCTGGAAGGAGGCGTCCCGGTAGTGGAGGAACGCTATGTCGGTCGGGCGCAGGGCGGCCGCCGCGGGTGGCCCGATGAGCCAATCGGGTGGTAGCCGACGCCCTTGGCGCGGAGCTGTCGAGCCATGCGGTCGATGGGCGGCTCGAGTCCTGCGGGTCAGTGACGGGCGCCGTAGGTGGGGAACTGGCCGGTCGTGGCAGTGACCCCGCCGTCGACAGGCAGGGCGACTCCGGTGATGAACGACGCATCGGGCGAGAGCAGGAACGACACCGCAGCGGCCAGCTCCGAAGCCTCTCCCCATCGAGCCATCGGCACTACCCGCCTCATGGTCTCGGCCGTGTCCTCCCGGTCGCGCATGGCCTGGGTCATCCCGGTCTTGGTCGGCCCGGGGCACACCGCGTTCACCCGGATCCCTTCGTGGGCCACGTCGAGCGCGGCGGCCTTGGCCATGTTGATGACGGCCGCCTTGCTGGCGTTGTAGGTCCATCCGCCGGGGTCCGCCCCGATGCCGGAGGTCGAGCCGGTGACCACGATCGCGCCACCTTCGACCTCACGCAGCTGCGGGAGGGCTGCCCGCATGCCCAGAGCGACGGCGCGGACGTTGACGTCCATCACCTGGTCGAACATCGCCATCGGCGCCCGGTCGATGAGTCCGAACCCAGGGACCCCGGCATTGAGGAAGGCACCATGGAGGGCGCCGAAGTGGTCGACGGCAGTCCCCACCATGGACTCGTTCGTCTCCTCGTCGGTCACGTCACCCGCAACCGCCATTACCCGGTCAACCCGGCGAGTCCACTCGAGCCCGTCGTCGGTGAGGTCCACGGCCACTACCGAGGCGCCGTCGTCGACCAGCCGCTCGGCCGTGGCCCGACCGATCCCCGATGCGGCGCCCGTGATCACGTACACCCTTCCTGCGTTGCTCGACATCGTTTCCTCCAAGCGCTAATCAGGCCAGGTGGCGGTCCCCGGACACTCGACGGGATCGTGACATCGGGATCATCGCACAGACACCACCGCACCTTCCGGTCCGGGCTGGCGCCGGAGCGGGCACAGCCTTCACCAGATCCCAGCCCGGGCCCAGATCCTGCAACCGCTTCTGCGGGTTCGACTCGAATCCACCGCTGCCGAGGATCACCCGACCGTCGTAGTCGTAGGGACCCGTCGTCCCGTCTGACACGAACCCCACGGCAGGTCGATCCGTTCATGATCAGCTCATGGACCGGGCTGTCGTGGAGGAGCTCGATGCCCTCGTTCGACTCGACGGCGGCGAAGAGATCGCGCATGAGTCCCATCCCTCGTTGGTGGCCCGCAGGGCGCCGCCGGGAGGGAGGGTGTAGGTCTGGTTGGGGTCGTAGGAGCGCTTGACCATCTCGCCGGTGAGGTCGGGATCGCAGCGCCCCGCGAGGCGAGCTGGAGGTCGGCGACGTAGCGGTCTGGCGGGTAGGGATCGAGCTCGACCTTGTCGGCCCACTCCAGTGCCTCGTCGGTCAGGAGTGGCCGCAGGTCGTCCATGCCGTGGTGGGCGATCCGAAGGATGCCCCGGAGAAACGGCTGTTGCCGCCGCGGGTGGCAAGCGGCGCCGCTTGCGTCGAGCATCCATGCCACCCAGCCGATGCCGGCCCCGACGGCGCCGAAGCGCAGCTTGGGGTGACGCTCGGCAACACCTGATGCGCAGGTGTTCACGAGTGGTTCCATGGTCGGCGCCAACGAGTGCACCGCGTAGTTGATGACCGCCCCGCCCTGGCCGCGAGCGGTCCGGGGGTCGCGGCCGGTGGATACATGGAACGTGCAACGCAGGCCATCGGGGCGAGCGAATCGTTGTAGGGCCCGTAGTTCTCCCATGCCGGTTCGTTCCACGCCCGACACATGACGTCGGAGAACGAGGCGTCCGGAGTTGCCCACATCGCGAGACCGATATTGGGGAACAACACCTCGGCATCCACCCCGTCAACAGCCAGCTCTGCGGCACGTTCCTCGGAACGGCGCCCTGACTATTTGCGGAGCTTCTCGTGACCCTCCAAAGGGTTCACCCAGTTCAACTTGGCCGGCCGGAACCCCTCGGTCTTCTGAAACTGCTCTTCCTTGTTGTCCTTGTCCCGGACGACGACCACCATTGGCAGGCGGTCGTGGTACTCCTCAGGCACGCGGCCTATCTGTCGGCCAACTTCGGGGGTGCTTTCTTCGACACGGAGAACCCTTATGGTTCCCGCGAGGCGACGCGCGGGATCGCCGGATCGCCGTTGCTCGGCATCAGGAGACCGACCGGGGCGGGAAGGACCAAATCGACCCCGCCGGCGGCCTGGCCGATTCCCGATGAGCTTGCCAGGGCCGAGACCAACGACCTTTTCGCTGGGATCCCCACTGCGCCTCGCCGAGCAAGCCGCTCAGCGAGAGTGGTCGGGGTCAATCGAACATGATCACCGAGCGGGTCACCTCACCGGCTTCGAGGTCGCTGAGGGCGAGGTCGATCTCGGGCAGGGGTCGACGGGCGCTGATCATGGCGTCGAGGTCGAGGCGACCCTGGCGGTACAACTCGAGATAGCGCGGTGCATCGATGTGGAACCGGTTCGATCCCATGATGGAACCCGTGATGGTCTTCTCGACGTAGAAATGGCCCGGCTCCAGGTTCAGTGTCTGGCCCCGGGGAATGGCGCCGACGATGACCGCCTTGCCCCGCGGTGCCAGTGCGTAGAAGCAGCTGGCCGCCAGTTCGACGTTGCCGACCGCGTCGAACGCGAAGTCGACGCCACCCGCGCTGAGCTTCTTGATCTCACGTACGATCGACTCCTCGCCGGGAAGGATCGTGTGGGTCGCGCCGAAATGGCGGGCGCTCTCGAGCTTGGAGGCCAGCAGGTCGATGGCGATGATCTGGCGGGCCCCGGCCAACCTGGCCCCCTGGATGACCGAGGCACCGACACCACCACAGCCGAAGACGGCAACCGATGATCCTGGTTCGACCTTGGCCGTGTTGAGCGCCGCTCCGACGCCGGTCGTCACGGCACACCCGACCAGGGCGGCTCGGTCGAGCGGGATGTCGTCGTCGATCTTCACGACGGCCCGTTCGTGCAGCAGCATCATCTCGCTGAACCCCGAGAGATCAGCGAACTGCTTCAACGGATCCCCGTCGAGCGACAATCGGGGCTTCGCCCCCTTGGGCCGCATGCAGAAGGCGCGATCGGAACAGAGGTGGGTGCGACCGAGCATGCATTGGGTGCAGCTACCGCAGAACATCGACGTGCAGGCGATCACGTGGTCGCCCACTCCGACCGAGCGTACGTCGGAGCCGACGGCTTCGACGACGCCGGCCGGCTCGTGGCCGGGAACGGTCGGTGTCGGCCCGGCGATCGATCCTTGCATGAAGTGCAGGTCGCTGTGGCAGACGCCGCAGGCGACCGTGCGAACGAGCACTTCATCGGGTGCCGGGTCGTCGACGTCGATCTGTTCGACCGTCAGATCGCCTCCGACCTCGCGAAGCACTGCGGCTGTTGCTGTCACCATCGAAGCGTCCCCTTGCGTCGGCGTTCCCCCGAATCTGGTCGACCGCAGTGGTTCCGGGCAAGCCGAGACGTCGAGACGGCGCAACGTCGCTCGTCACCGGCTGGCCTGGCGGGCTCTCGTGTGATCGGCTGAGCCCATGACGACCTTCGTGCTCGTACACGGCGCCTATCAGGGCGGATGGATCTGGCAGCTCGTCGCCGAGCGCCTGGAGGCCGGAGGTCACCGGGTGTACCGACCGACGCTCGACGGCTGCGGTGAACGGAGCCAGGCGTTGCGAACGGGTATCAACACCGAAGTCCATGGCGACGAGCTGGCCCAGCTGCTCTTCTACGAGGATCTGTCCGACGTGGCACTGGTCGGTACGAGCTCGGGTGGCATGGTGGTCTGCCGTACGGCCGAGCAGGCGAGGGAACGGATCGCACGGTTGGTCTTCGTGGACGCCTTGGCACTGCTGGACGGCGAGCGCGTCGGCGACATCGTCGACCGGCCGGGTGGAACGGCGACCGGACTTGCGGTCGGACCGACGAGGGAGGATGCCGAAGCTCGATTGTTCAACGATCTCGAACCGGCACTGCGAACATGGACGCTCGATCGGATGACGATGCATCCGGCGGACGCCATCGAGCAACCGGTCTCGCTCGGCGACTTCTGGGACCATCCGTGGTCTGCGCACGTCATCTACTGCCGTCGGAGCAGCAACCCGCCCGAGCCGCATCAGCGGCGGACGGCAGCACGTCTCGGCGCTCGATGGGACGAGCTCGACACCGGCCACTATCCGATGCTCTCGGCTCCCGCCGAGCTGGCGGCTTTGCTCGACGACGAGAACCCCGAGGCGGCGGGGCGGGGGTGAGGGGCCTCGTCAGGGCAGTGGCCGGCCGCAGCCGATCCAGCGGCCGGAGACCATCGACGCCCGGAACGGCGGCGACGCGTGGCGGGATCAGCTCACTCGACATGGGGGCGATGTTCATCTCGGCCACCATCATCGGAATCGCCGTCGCCCCGATCATGGTGGAGGTGGGGACACCGGGGTGGGTCGTCCTCGCTGCCGCGTTCTTCGCCTGGTCCGGCACCGGCGAGGTCGCCTACGCATCGGTCATCGCCGGCGGCGGCAGCACCTTCGCCGCCTTCATCGCCTCGATGCTCGTGAGCTCGCGTTTCGCCCTACTGGCGCTCAGCCTGAAAGGTCGATGGCAGGCATCACTCGTCGAGCGGGTCGGCATGTACCACTACGCCTCAGAGGTCGCGGTGGCCAACGCCATCGACCAGGAGATACGCATCGGTCGCCACGCAGCCCGTCGAGTCTTCTGGCAGCTT
>JAOTZB010000291.1 GCA_029861625.1 Acidimicrobiia bacterium | reverse complement strand
CAGGAGGCCGACCGCCCCGGTTCGTATCCATTCCTCCAGCTCGTCGGCGTCCTCGGTGTTGCACCGCTCGTGGCGAACGTGGAGCTCGACCCGCGGCGTTCGTCGCCGCCGTCGAAGGGCCGCGATCAGCTCGCGTACTGTCGCTCGGCTGCGGAGGCCGGGCTCCCAGCTGTCGGTGGCCGCGAGGAACGAGGTGGTGATGCCGGCTGCAAGGAGCTGGACGTCGTTGTCGGCGAATGCCACATCGAGGTCGACTCGCACCCCGGCCCGCGGCATCAGCGACCGCTCGAAGGCATCACCGTGCAGGTCGACGATCCCGGGTAGGACCCACGCGTCGGTCGCGTCGACGAGGCGGGACGTCGGGGTGATGTCGGCGCCGTCGGAGACCGTCGAGATCGTGGACCCCGACCAGACCACCGCGCCTGGCGTCGGGCGGTCGGCGCCGGGGGCGAGCACGTCGCCACCCACCACGGCGCCACCGGAGACGTCGGTGAAAGTCACCGACGTGAAGGTAGCCGGTCGTGGCCCGGCCCGACATCAGCGAGGCTCGCAGCGGTCATCGGCCGACGAGCCGACCGTTGCTCATGAACAGAACACGATCGAGACCCTCGATCATGCGCTGGTCGTGGGTAGCGACGAGCACCGTGCTGCCCTGGGCCGCGCACCGGGCGAGCGCAGCCATCACCCGATCGGCGTTGGCCTCGTCCTGGTGGGCAGTCGGCTCGTCCGCGACGAGCAGCGCCGGTACCGGCGCGACCGCTCTGGCGACAGCGACCCGCTGCTGCTCTCCCATCGAGATCTCGTGGGGCTCGCGGTCGACGAGCTCGCCCAACTCGAGAGCGGCGAGCAGGTCACCGATCGCCAGATCGACGCTGAACCCGAGCCACGCCACGATCTCGACGTTCTCGTGCGCAGTGAGCTCGGGCAGGAGCCCGATTCCCTGGGGCACGATGGCAACGCCCGACCAGTCGTCGACCACACGCTCGCTCCGCTGGACCGAGCCCTCGTCGGGCGCCTCCCATCCGGCGAGGAGATTGATGAGCGTCGTCTTGCCGGATCCCGACGGTCCGACGAGCCCGACGAGCTCTCCTTGTCGCAGCTCGAGCGACACGCGGTCGACTGCCGTCACCGTCTCGGCCGTCGCCCGGTACGACCTGGTCACGTCGACCAGACGGATGGTCGTGTCCGTGTCGGTGGGTGCGAGGTTCGTCATGGTTGCTCCAGTTCGACCCGACCGGTCTCGGGATCGACGGTGAGGCGAGCCCGCCGTGCCCCGAACCGACGCTGCACCTCGGGTGGGAGCTGGATCCGGCCGGAACGGTCGATCACGGCGAGCTCCGATCCGGCCTGGGTCACCGTCGCCACTGCTCCGTCACGGAGCGCGATCACCTGGTCGACGCGCTCGAGCACTCTCGGGTCGTGGGTGGCGACGACCACGGTCACGCCATGGGAGACGAGCAGCGCCATGGCATCGAGCACCGAGGCGGCACTGGCCGAGTCGAGCTGCGATGTCGGTTCGTCGGCGATGACCACTCGGTGCGACGCGACCAGGGCTCGTGCAAGGGCCACGCGTTGTCGCTCGCCGCCCGACATCTGCTCGGGAATCGCGCCACGGCGGTGGGTGAGGCCGAGCAGCTCCAGGGTCTCGCCACATGCCTCCAGCGGATCCACACCGGCCGGGACGACCCGCGCAAGCTGTTGTTCCGCGGTCAGATGGGCCAGCAGGTTGTCGCCGGGGCGCTGATGGACGTGACTGAGGATGCGGGCCCGCGCCCTGGCCCGAATGCGGGTGCTCGAGCGGTAGAGATCGACGCCGTCGACGATGACCACCCCCGCGGTGGGCCGGTCCAGTCCCGACAGCATCCGCAGCAGCGACGACTTGCCGCACCCCGACGGTCCCACAACCGCCGCCATGACGCCGGTGTCGACCTCGAGATCGACGCCGCGGACGGCCTGCACGCGACCAGTCGCCGTCTCGTAGAAACGCACGAGGTGGTCACACCGGATCATCGGGTCAGGAGACACGACGCATGACCTCCCCCGCGGGCCGTCGCGACGCCCGCAGCTCCGAGAGCCACACGCCCGTGGCCACCACCGCGATGAGAACGAGCGCACCGACCGCGAGCGTCGGCCACGAGCCGACGACGGCCACGTCGGGAGGGACACCCGGCGCCGGATCGAACCGCGGCGACACCCGGCTCACGACGAGCGGGACGGCCACTGCGGACGAGACCAGCGCGAGCACGACCAGGACGACCACCTCGATCGTCGTGGCGAGCGCCGCCTGCCTCGCCGAGACACCGAGCGCCCGCGTCATGACGCCGGTCAGTGCTCGGGAGCGGCGCCGCGCCGACAGGTAGAGCGCGAGCGACGCCAGGGCCGTGGCAGCCGCGACGGCGCCCAGGACGCGGATGTAGTCGAACGCGAACCGGGCCGCGACGATCTCGGGTGCGGCCGCCCGGTCGCCCACCGACGTGAGCGCACGAACGCCGAGCCCCGAACCCGCAATGGCAGCTTCGAGCTCGGCCGTTGACAGTTGGGACACGAGCCGGCGTCGAAAGCGCGTGGTGGGTGGCCGCGCCCCGGCCTCGTCGATCGCCTCGAGCTCGGCGATTCGCACGGCCGCGAAATCGTCGAGTCGTTGCTCCGACACCATCAGGGTGGAGCCGAAACCTCCTGCGAGAGGCAACGAGTCGAGCCGGCCCACCACTCGGTACGGGAAGGCCTGCGTCGCGCCGAACGCGCCCGCGCTCGGGAGAGCCTCGCCGTTCACCGCGACGACCGGCAGTGAGTCGGTCGAGTCGGCCGTGATGAGCTCGGCGACATCGGCCGTGCTCATACCGAACTCCTCGGGCCAGTCGAGTGCGGCCACGAACGTCTCCTCGTCGACGGCCACCACTCGGACACGAACATCGCCGGGGGTGACCGTGGTGTCCTGGGAGAGCAGGAACGTCGTCTGGGCCGGGAGCTCGAAGTCATCGGGGACGGCGCCGAACGGGTCGATCCGAGTCGGACCGCCGACCTCGGTGCCGAGCTTGACGTCGACGGTCCGATCGAGGGTCGCCACGAGCGACACCGAGAAGATCACGAGGCCGAACCCGACGCCGAGCGCGCCGGCCACCAGTCGCAGACCGGGATCGACCGACCCCAGCCGACGCCAGACGAGCGTGCCGACGAGGCCCAGCCGCCGACCGGAACCTCGACCCCACCAGAGCAGCGCAGAGACCGCGAGGATGACAACGACGATGACGAGTGTGAGACCCACCAGCGGGAGTGCGACCACGGCGAGATCGATGTCGGCGTCGCCCCCGACCTCGCCGACCTGGATCCAGAGGAAGCCGGCCAGGACCGCGAGGACGACGGCTGCGGTGACGAGCCCGACGGGCGCCCGACGGGCTCGCCCCGTGGGCTGCATGCCGAGGGTCCGCTGACCCTGGATCCCGGCAGTGACCGCCTCGACCGCCAGAGCGACCAGCCCGACGATCAGCACGTCGCGCCAGGGCACGCCGTCGAGGGACACGCCTGCAGCGGGCCCGAACACGCCGGCGACGATCGCCGCACCCACGGCGCCGACGATCGCACCGGCGAGAGCGACGGGGGCGAGCTGGAGCCCGACTCGTGCTCCGAGCCGGAGCCAGCGCTCTCCCTCGCCCGCGAGCAGGCGGAACTCGTTGCGCCGACGATCCACGAAGAACGCACCCGCCGCAACGAGGGTCCCGAATCCGATGACGAGCCCGACCGTTCGGGCCGACGAGATCGGGCCACCGAGACGTGCCGCCGCCGCGCCGGCCTCGGCGACCGTCTCGTCCAACGACGAGGTGAGCCTCGCCCTGGCACCGGCCGTCGTCGCGATCTGAACGAGCGCGTCCGACAGCTCGGAGCCCTGCACCAACGATCTCTCCAGCGCCCGATACCGGACATCGAGGGCCTCGAGGCCATCGAGGGTCGCCGGGAGGCCGGTCGCTGCCGCCTCCCAGCGGGCGACGCCCGTGAGCGAGCTGGCGGCGAGCGTCGCCTCGTCGGTGAGGACGAGCGCCGTCCCCGGTGCGCGAAAGGCGTTGACATACGTGGGCACGAGCTCGGGTGCGACCTCGGCCCAGAATCCGCCGGGCGGAGCGCCGTCGACCGACCAGATCGGGTCGTAGATCGCTGCGACGTCGAAGGCACCGATCGTACCGCCACCCTCCACCGAGTCGTTGAACGCCTCGTCGCCGACGAATCCGGCTTCGAAGGTGACTCGATCGCCGACGCCGATGCCGTACCGCTCGGCGAACCACGACGAGATCCAGACGCCGTCATCGCTCGACTCCGATCGCTCGACGACATCGACCGCATCGAGTGCGCCGGGCCGAGCCAACAGACGCACGGGTATGCCGATCGTCGATGTGGCGGCTTCCGAGTCCAACCGGCCCCGGAGGGTGTACAGCGTTCGCTCCGGCACACCGAGCCCGTCGACCGCATCGAGCTCGGCGCGGAGCGCGGCGTCGGTCCGGGAGACCGCATCCGCGTCGAAGAGCACCTCGACCTGGATGTCGACACCGCTCTCGCGGAGGGAGGCTCTCGACGACAACTGCGCGGCGACTCGATCCTCGGCCGCCGAGCGCCACGCCCCGGCGCCGACGACGATGAAGATCGGGGCGGCGGCCGCGGCAACGAGTGCTGCCGCCAACGCCCATTCCGACCACGGGACGCGGAGCCATCTCCACCACGAACCGGCGGCAGGCGATCGCCCCGATGCCATCACCACGGACGGCAGGTGGTGACGCTCGGCCGCGTCTGGTGTCTCGACAGGTCACCTGGTGGCGACGTGTCGTTCGGCCAGTCGCTGGATGCGGTGGGTCCGAAGGCCATGGCTGGTCCCGTCGTACGTGCTCGGGCCCCGAGTATCGCAGACCCGTCGCGCCCC
>JAOTZB010000040.1 GCA_029861625.1 Acidimicrobiia bacterium | reverse complement strand
TGTACGCACCGTGACACTCGAAGCCGTACCGCCAGACGAGCTCGCACGAATCGTCAGCGGTGGGGACCACGTCGTACTCCTCGGCAAATGCCGCGAACAGCGGGACCTGGCCACTGGAGAAGTAGAAGCTCATTCGCCGGCCATCCTCCCAGTCGAAGAAGTACTCCGAGATCGTGCCCGCCCTGCCATCGATGTCGCGAGTCGTGCCGACACCGAACGGCGCCGAAGATGTCCATGTCACCTTCTCGACCGGGATCAGCCAGACGGGCCAGGCATCGGCGTCCTCGAGGCTGCGAAACGTTGCGCTCGCACTGGCCGGTATGGGTTGACGGATCGTCTCTCGCACGGGTGCCGTGTCGAGATAGGTGGCGTCGACGATGCGGTAGTCACGTTTCCTGGGCATGGGCGTCCCCTCGGTGAGGTCAGTGTCAGCGGCTCGGCGCGGTGGAGGTAGTACTCAACGACCAGTTGGTATCGAACCCCGTGGGAGGCGCCGATCCGGACACAGCACCGGGATCGAGCTCGACGGTGTGATTGAAGATGGTGTGCAGCGTCCAGGCCCATCGACCGTGTGGCTGTAGCGCCGTGCGGCCTCGCGGCACGCCTCGATGGCACAGAGCTGGTCGGGAGTGGGTTGGGTCGGCATCGACAAGGCTCCAGGAATCGTTTCTCGCATGCTCGGCGTCGACACGAGCTCACGGCGTCTTGGGTTCGCCGCCGGAGAGCTCGTCACGGAGGACTCGGCGCAAGAGCTTGCCCGTCTCGTTGTACGGGAGCACGTCGAGCACCGCGACACGATCGGGTGCCCGCGATGAGCGGAGGTGCTCGAGCAGATGGGTCTGGACGTCGTCCTCGCCGAGCTCGGCTCCGTCGCGTAGCACGACCGCTACGGCGATCAGCTCACCCCACTGCTCGTCGGGGATGCCGACCGCCGCTGCGTCGCGAACAGCCGGGTGGGCGAGCAGCACATCCTCGATCTCACCGGGCGAGATGTTCTCGCCACCCCGGATGATGATGTCGTCGAGCCGGCCCTCCACGTAGAGGAACCCTTCCGCGTCGAGGAACCCCCCGTCGTTCGTCGGAAGCCAGCCGTCCGGCGTCAGCCTCGAATCGCGGCCGAGGTACTCACCCGAGACCTGCTCGCCGCGAACCCAGATCTCACCGGTCTCACCGGTCGGGACCACCTGGCCTTCGTCGTCGCGGATGCTGATCTCGAGCGAGGGCAGAGGCCGCCCGGCCGACGAGAGCCGGGCCCGGACGTCGGGATCGTCGGATGCCATCGCCTGGCGATGATCATCGGGACCGAGCACCGCGATGGTGGAGCTCGTCTCGGTGAGACCGTAGGCATTGACGAACTTGGCGTGCGGAAGGAGCTCGAGCGCCCGTTCGATGACAGGTCGGGGCATCTTGCTGCCGCCGTACGACAGCGTTCGCATGGCCGGCAACCCGCCCCCGCCGCGGGCATCGAGTCGATCGACGATCCGCGCCAGCATGGTCGGGACGACCATGGCATGGGTGATCGCCTCTCCTCGCGCCAGGTCGATCCACGCGTCGGCGTCGAAGTCCGGGAGCTGCAGAATGCGCCGACCGGCGTAGACCGAGCTGCAGAGCGCCGCCATGCCGGCAATGTGGTACGGCGGCACGGAGACGAGCGTGGCCTCGTCCTCGCCGGCGCCCATGAACTCGACCGAACCCAGGATGTAGGAGACCAGGTGCCGGTGACGCAGGACAGCGGCCTTCGGCGCGCCCGTCGTCCCCGAGGTGTAGAGCAGGATCGCGATGTCCTCGGGATCCATGCCCCATGCCGGGTCCGGTGCCTCACCCCGGTGGAGGCTCTGGAGGAACGCCCCACGTTCGACGGTCTCGAGCCCCTCGACATCCCCGAGCGCCGCCGCGGTCCGTTCGTTCACGATCACGAGTCCGGGGGCGATCTGCCCGGCGAGAGACTGCAGCTCGCCCGAGGTGAGCCGGTAGTTCATGGGAACGAACGGTTTCCCCGCCCATGCCGCGCCGAAGAGCGCGATCGGCAACGCCGGACTCGAGACATCGATGAGGCCGACCCGCTCGACACCCGCTTCTGCGATGCGGGCTGACGCCGCGCCTGCACGCTCGAACAGTTCCTGGTAGGTGAGTCCCGAGCCGTCCGTACGGCCGATCGCGACCCGGTCGCCGAAGCCACGGGCCGCCATCTCGAGCAACATCATCACGTTCACGGAGCACTCACGTTGCGTCGATTGCGGTCATGTCAGCCCCATGAGTACACCTCGGCGGGAACACCATCGACATACCCTAACCACCGAGAAATCCGGCCACCGGAGGGCCGGCGGGATAACTTGACAGTGACGTCGACAAGATGCGCAAGGGATCCACGGTGCCCGACAGACAAGCTGCTCCCCTGGAGCCCAACCTCCGACAGCCCGCACCGGCGCTGGGGCCTCGAGCCCAGCGCACCATCGAGAGCATCCTCGACGCCACCCGCGAGATCTTCCTGACTCGCGGCTACGGCGGAACCTCGATCAACGAGATCACGAGACAGGCCGGGGTGTCCCGGGCGTCCTTCTACACCTACTTCCCGTCGAAGCGCGACGTCCTCCTCTCGCTGGGGAGTGGCGCGACCAAGGCGGCGCGCGCCGCGATCGCCGGCCTCGACGATCTGCCGGCCGACTGGACCGTCGACGACCTCGAGTCGTGGCTGAGCGAGAGCCTCCGCTTCCTCGACACCCATGGCGCCTTCGGCTTGGCGTGGAGCCAGGCCGCGTACGAGGACCCCGAGCTCCGCGAGGCCGGCATGCGCACCCACTTGCGCACGTGCGCGATGTTCGGCGCCAGGCTCAACGCGATCCGTGTCGACCCACTGGCCGAGGACACGCACCTGGGCCTCATGGTCTTCAGCATGCTCGAGCGCACGTGGACCCAACAGAAGCTCTACGAGCCCACCGTCGAGGTCGACGACGTCGTCCGCGCCGGGGCGCGACTCCTCGAGAAGCTCCTCCGGTGAACCTCGATCCATCCGCCGTACCTCCGGTGCTTCGACTCGAGCCGATCGGCGAACGTCGTTACGCCGTGCAGAACGAGGGTGACGCGACGACCCGCAACGTGGTGTTCGGCGGCCAGCTCCTTGCCCAGACGATCATGGCAGCCGCTGCGCACAGCCCCGACAAGACCGTCAAGACCATCAGCATCATCTTCGCCCGATCCGGTCGCGTCGACGCACCGACCGAGATCGACGTCGAGACCTTTCACAGCGGCCGCACGTTCGCGAGCCACACCATCAGCGCCTGGCAGGGGGACCGCCTGTGCTCACGCGCGCTCGTCCTGACCCACGCGCACGAGCCTGACCTCATCACCCACCAGTCGGACATGCCCGTGCTCGCTCCCGCCCACGGCGAACCGGTGAGCGACAATGCCGCATTTCCGGGCGCCGAGTACGTGATCGCCGACGGTGTCGACCTGATCGACAGCTCGGCCCCGATCGGACCAGCCGAGCTCGCTGTCTGGTACAGGAGCCCCCAGACCCCTGACCATCCGCTCGTCAACCAGGCGGTTCTGGCCTGGGGTACCGATGGATTCCTCATCGGTACCGCCATGCGTCCCCATGCCGGCGTCGGCTACGACCGGGCCCACCTCGACCTGTCGACCGGGGTCATCGGCCACACGCTCACCTTCCACCGCCCGTTCTCGATGCGGGACTGGGTCCTCATGAGCCACGAATCGCCCTTCGCCGGTGGAGGACGAAGCTACGGCCGGTGCCACATCCACGACACCACCGGCACGCTGGTGGCCAGTTACGTCCAGGACAACATGATTCGCGAGATGCCGGCCGGCATGGAGCACAAACGGATGTGAGCGGAGCGAGCGGCGCCTCCTACTGGTCCTTCAGGTTCTCCTTCAGCTCGTCGAGCTTCATCAGGACCGGGTAGCCGCCCACGCTGATCGCGTTGCCGTGGCCGACACTGTGGATGTCGAACACCGATTGCAGGGCCGAGAAGTAGCCCTGGACATCGAGGGTCTGGTTCACCGCCCGTTTTGCCTGGGCCAGGCCGAACGCATTGTGCTGTGCGATCTCGGCCGCGAGCTCCTGGGTGCGGGCCCACAGCTCGTCTCGGGGGACGACCTCACGTACGAGTCCGATGCGGTGGGCCTCGTCGGCGAACATGGGCCGTTGGGTGAACAACATGTCCTTGGCTCGGCGAGCCCCGAGCTCCCAGGTGTGGCCGTGATACTCGACGCCACCGATGGCCATCAACACCACCGGGTCCGAGATCTGCATGTCGTCGGCGGCGACCAGGAGATCGAGGGGCCAGATGAGGTTGAGCGCCCCGGCGATGGCTTTGCCCTGGATGGCCCCGATGGTCGGTTTGGGGATGTTCCGCCAGTTCCATGAGTAGTTGAGGTACTTCCGAGCCTCCCAGCGGTACATCTTGTGGTAGTGCCAGCTGCCGTCCGGCTCCTGGAGCTGCACCGAGTCCTCGGGGTCGCTGGTGTCGAGGTCGTGTCCGGCCGAGAAGTGCTTGCCCCGGGCCCGCAACACGATGACCCTCACGTCATCGTCGTATTCCGCGGTGCGGAACCGGTGGTCGAGCTCGTCGAGCAGCCGTTCGTTCTGGGCGTTGGCCTTGTCGGGCCGGGCCAGCGTGATGGTGCCGACGTGATCG
Organism: Acidimicrobiia bacterium; assembly: GCA_029861625.1. Classification (GTDB taxonomy): domain Bacteria; phylum Actinomycetota; class Acidimicrobiia; order Acidimicrobiales; family JAHEJN01; genus JAOTZB01. The sequence goes on along the minus strand of JAOTZB010000040.1, from coordinate 13,665 downwards.
GCCACCTCGTACTCGATGTATTTGAACTCGTCCATGAGGTCAGTCTCCTTGCATGATCATCAGCCGTCGGTCTCCCAGAGCGAGCACAGTTCCTCGGACGTGGTGATGGTGGTGATGAGCGAGAGTGTGTGGTCGATGACAGCATCGGCGTAGTCGGCAGGCACACCGGCGACGGCATCGCGGACGAGGACGACCTGGTAGCCGAGATCCACCGCGTTGAGGCACAACCCCAGCATGCCGAGGTTCACCGACACTCCTACGGCGACGACCGTCGTGGTTCCGATGTTGCGCAGTATCTGATCGAGCGAGGTCGAGATGAACGGGGTCATGCCATGCATGCGAGACACGACGATGTCGGCCGGCTCGGGGCCGAGCTCCGGCACGAGCTGTGCTCCGGGGCCTCCGATCTCGGTCGGCGCGATTCCCTGCTCGCGGCGCAGCTTCTCGCCGAGGGCGAACAGCTTGCAGTTCTCGGTGGCGCCGAGGCCGTCGGCGCGATGTTCGACGACACAATGCACGACCCGAGAACCGATGGCTCGGGCTGCGTCACATACGCTGGCGGCGGCGGGAACGATGCCCGCCTCCGATACGCGCTCCACCAGAGCCGGCAACAGTGCGTCGGGGCCGACCACACCGCTCTGCAGCTCCATGGTGACAACGGCCGTTCTGGTGGGATCAACCAGGGCGCGAAGGCGTTCCAGACGTTTGGTTTCGCGCTCCGCCTGGATCTTCATGTGCTCCCATTCGAGGACGCGGCGGCTGCGGTGACGCGCTGGGTTCCGACGCGAAGATCCTTGAAGGGCACATCGCGATCGATCTGGGGTTCCTTGGGCAGGCCCAGGATCCGCTCGCCGATCAGGTTCATCTGGATCTGCTCGGCGCCACCCTGGATGCCGTGGCATGGCGCGGTGAGAATGCTGTCGGAGACGTCGGTGCAGTCGAGAAGGGCGGCGGCCCCGGCGATGTCGCCGATGAGATCGCGGTAGAGCCGCACGAGGCGCACCGCACCCAGATACACGACCGACGTCTCCGTACCGACCTCCGAGGTCGACACCAGTGCTCGCAGCTGAGTGAGGCGCAGCGACTCGCCGAACGCATGGAGGTGAGCGATGCGTTGTCGGATGACGGGATCGTCGAGTCGACCATGTTCGCGCGCCAGGGCCAGCAGGCTGTCGAGGTCGGAGATCGGCAGGCGATTGGCAGTCCGCTCGTCGTCGGCCTCGAGCATCACCTGACCCGCGGGACGATCGAGGTAGCCCGCGCGCTCCCCACCATGGACCTGTTTCAGGACACCGTCACCGCCGCCAGGGTGGCTCGCCCGCTCGTGGGTCAACACATGCAATGCGACAGCCCAGCCCTGGTTGGGCTCGCCGATGCGATCAGCGTCCGATACCCGGGCATCGGTGAAGAATGCCTCGTTGAACTCGGCCGACCCGTTCATCTGCTTGATGGGCCGGATCTCGATGCCGGGCTGATGCACATCGACGATGAAGAAGCCGATGCCTCTGTGCTTCGGCACGTCGACGTCGGTGCGCGCGACGAGCAGGGCCTTGTCGGACTCCATTGTCCCGGAGTTCCAGACCTTCTGACCGTTGACGATCCACTCGTCACCATCACGCACCGCCCTGGTCTGCACGGACGCCAGATCGGAGCCGGCGCCGGGCTCGCTGAAGAACTGTGCCCAACCCTCGAGCCCACGAGCGATCGAGGGCAACCACCGTCGGCGCTGCTCCGCGGTGCCATAGGCGAAGACGATCGGCGCACCCATCGTCGGTGCGGCTCCGCCGGGCGGGCCGAGAACACCGGCCGCCACCATCTCCTGCACCACGACGGCCGATGCGGCGTGGGTCATGCCGAGGCCGCCGTGGTCCGCGGGCCAGTGGGGGAATCCCCAGCCCGACGCGGCCAACCGCTCCCACCATTCGCGGGTGCTCATCTCGGGGTCCCAGTTCTGGTCCAACCAACCGCGGACTTCCGCTCGTAGCGACGATGTCTCCCGAGCTTCGCGGGTCTGGTTCTCGGTCATCGATGACCCCTACGGTGTGATTCGAGCCCTGATCGCCCTACCGGCGCCGGGCCAAGTTGACTACACTGTCAAGAGCTTAGTTCTGTACGGCCAGGAGAACACTATGAGCGACCGTCTCGGCTTCCCGGTCTTCGACGCCGACAACCATCTCTACGAGACCCGGGATGCCATGACCCGGTACCTGCCCGACGAACACCGCGGGGCCATCGACTACGTCGACGTACACGGTCGTACCAAGATCGTCGTACGCGGTCACATCACCGACTACATCCCCAACCCCACCTTCGACCGCGTCGGTCGCCCCGGGGCCCAGGAGGAGTACTTCAAGGTCGGCAACCCCGACGGCAAGTCGACTCGCGAGATCATCGGACGCGGCATCGATTGCCCCGACGCCTACCGTCATGCCGAGCCGCGGCTGCAGCTTCTCGACGAGCAGGGCATCGACTACGCGCTCATCATCCCGACGCTGGCGAGCCTCGTCGAAGAGCGCATGCGCGACGACCCCGATCTGTGTGCGTCGGTGATCCACTCGCTCAACCGGTGGATGACCGACGAGTGGCCCTTCACCTTCGAGGGGCGGCTGTTCTCCACGCCGGTGATCACGCCGGGTGTGGTCGACAAGGCCATCGCCGAGCTCGAGTACGTCCTCGCGCATGGCGCCCGCATCATTCTCATGCGGCCGGCACCAGCGTGGGGGTATCAGGGTCCCCGATCCTTCGGTCTCCCGGAATTCGATCCGTTCTGGGCTCGGGTGCAAGAAGCCGGCATCGTCACCCTCATCCATGCGTCCGACACGGGCTACACCCGGCACTGGAACGAATGGCAGGGAGCCAAGGACGAGATGCAGGCCTTCGGCGAGGCGAGCCCGTTCATGCACGCCATGGCGCAGACCCATCGCGACATCCAGGACGCCGTCGCCTCGCTCATCTGCCATGGCACCGTCGAGCGGTTTCCGGGACTGAAGTTCGCCCTGGTCGAGAACGGCGGCGGCTGGGTGCCGGGCATGTTGAGCTGGCTCGACCACACCTGGCGCGACATGCCCCACAACTTCCACGAGAAGCCCTCGGACACCTTCAAGCGGAACTTCTGGCAGCATCCGTTCCATGAGGAGGACCCGCGCGGGCTCATCGAGCTGCTGGGCGCCGACAACGTGATCTTCGGCTCCGACTACCCCCATGTCGAGGGCATGGCCGATCCGCTCTCGTATCGCGACGAGCTCGTCGGTATCCCCGAGGAAGACGTCAGGAAGGTCATGGGCGCCAACATGATGAAGCTGATGGGCGTCGCCGCGTGAGCCGGTTCCCCTGAGGGGCTCACATGGTTCGGGACATTCGAGCGCTCGATGCCGACCAGCACTGGCCCGCATTCGAGAACATCTGGACCGGACTGCTGTCGTACCGGTATCTGAACAAGACGAACCCCATTCTCGATTCCGGCTTGGACGAGGACGAGCTCGAGTCGATGCCGATCCGCCACGACATGCGAAACAGCCACGGCGGGATCATGGCCGCGCCGCTCGCCATCTGCTGCCCGGAGCCGTGGTGGAACGATGACGCCGTCATCCCCGCCCCGGTCATCGCATCGACGCAGATCCTCGATGACGCCCGCGGCGTCGACAGGGTCGAGGTCGTGCGCGATGTCGTGACCATCGGGCCCGAGATGGGTTTCACACGGTCGAAGATCGTCGACGCGGCCGATCACCACCGGGTCATCGCCGTCAGCGCGGGTATGGGCGTGAGCCTCGGAGACGCGCCCGAGGGCTTCCAGCGGGTCGAGAACCCGCCCATTCCCGTCGAGGACTCACCCGACCTCCCCCCGCTTCACGAGGTGTTCGGCGCAACCAAGGGCGACGACGGCAGCTGGCGCCTCCCCCGGCTTCGCGCGGAGCTCTCGGCTCCCCACGCCGCGCTCCACGTCGGCCCCATTCACATCGTCTTCGACATCACAGCTCATGAGCTGGCGGCAGATCTGGCCGGCACGGACCGGGTCCAGGTCGAGAATTGGTTCGTGATGTTCGCGAAGCCGGGGCGGGTCGGACCGTTCCGAGTGGAGGCCACGACGATCGAGGGCGCCAGTGGGCGAATCAACGTGGACCTGACCCTCCACGACGAGGGCGAGGGCGACCGCGTCATCACCACGGGCTCAGCGGTGTTCGGCCGGCTCTGACTCGGCCTCCACCCGGTCGACAGCCCGGCCTCAGAGCGAGACGACGGCCAGCCCGAGCTGGCCGGCCAGCGCGTACAGGTCGCCTCGCACGTCGCCGTAGCCGATGCCGTAGTGGTGTTCCAGACCCTCTCCCATCACGGTGGCGAGCACGTCACCCGCGGGTCGATCGAAGCGGAGCACTCCCGCGGTCCCGGCGAACGCCAGCGGTGCCCGCAGCATCTCCCCACCACCGACCACGAGGCGGTGCACGCCGGCCGATCGACTGAACCTCGCGATCGTCACCCGTCCCGGTTCGAGCGGGAACTCGTTGAGCAGGGGCTTTCTCCGGTTGCCGTGCACGGTCGCCTTGCGCACCGCCTCGGGATCCGCGAGCGAGAACGGCGCGAGCCCACAGTGCCAGAAGACCCCCGTGTCGTCGACGCGGTCGATGTCGACGAGGTCGGCGACGAAGGCGGGGCGTTCGGTGAGCCACTGCAGAACCAGACCGGTGACCCCGCCGTAGGCGTCGGCCTCACAGCACGCCGGCACCCCCTTGTCGGCGAGCATCGCCTGTGGTGTGCACGCGGCTGCGCCGAGCTCGGTGAAACACTCCGGCCAGCACCGGGTTGCAACTGCGCTCCATCCTCGGTCGGCGACGAGACCACGCAGGCCCAGGTGCAATCGCAGGCTCTGGTCGAGTGCGTCCTGGTCGAGGTCGTCGAGCCCCTCGAGCTCGACGGCGACATCTCGACGCAGGGAGTCGAGATCGGCGGCGGAAGCGGCGCGCGCGCCGTCGAAGAGTCGATCCAACCCCAGCGGCTCGGCCGTGACCCCGGTGACGGACGCGAGCTCGTCCCGGTCGTAGCCGCACGGCTCGAAGCCCACCGGATGGTCGCCGACCACGCCGATCGTCGCCTCGGCGAGACGCTCCCGGACCTCGCCCGCACGGCGCCGCGCGTCCGGGCCGGGCTCGACGGTCGGAGCTGGTGACGGGGGTGGCGGCTGCGTATCGTCGAGCCCGCCCCGCAGCTCGTCGAGCGCCGCCGGATCGGATGGGTGGCGGTAGAGCCACCGGTATGGCCGGCGCTCCCGCTTCAGGGCGAAGCCCGCGAGGTTGATGCCGCACAACGAGTTGATGCGTAGTCGGCCCCCCGTGCGATCTTCGGGAAAGGCCCAGAACACGAGCGGTGCGTCGGTCGTCCGGGCCAACGCGAGCGCCAGACTCGAGTCGGCGAAGCTGGCCTGCAGCACGACGATGGCATCGAGGTCGGCACCGATCCACGCCGAGGCCGCATCGCCGATCGTGTCAGCGTCGAGCAGGAGCGCAGGTGACCCGATCAGCGCGGCGCCCGAGCGGCCGAGCACCTCGAAGGCGGCGTCGGCCATCTCCTGGGCCAGACCGACGTCGAAGGTCGGCCTGGCGATCGCGGCGACGGCGACGCGCATCACTCGGCCTCCTCGGCATGCAGTCTCATCGGTCACGCTCCGCGAGGAAGGCGTCGACATCCGGACGGCCCGGTATTCCGGCTCTCCCCCCGGGACGCGTGCACTTGAGGGCCGCGGCCGCCGACGCGAATCGCACAGCCTGCTCGACCGACCGGCCTTCGACGATGGCGAGGGCGAAGGCCCCGTGGAAGACGTCGCCGGCGCCCAGGGTGTCGACGACATCGACCGCTGAGGCCGGCCGGTGGCGGACTGCGCCGCCATCGAGCCAGTAGACCCCATCGTCGCCGGCGGTCGTGGCCACCCACGCGTCGGTGTGCTCGCTGGCGCGGCGGATCGCCTCCTCGGCGTCGGCAGCGCCGGTGAATGCCGTCAGTGTCGGGAGCGAGAAGATGACGTGAGTGGCCGCGGCCAGGATTGCCGCGCCGCGGTTCACGGACGGATTGTGGTCGCAGTCGACGATTGCCGGAATCCCGGCGGCGCGTGCTGCGACGAGAGCCGGCACGGCGCCGTCGGGCCAGCGCATGTCGGTGAGCACGGCATCGGTGCCGGCGAGCTCATGTGGTTCGACGGGGTGGCCCTCGTCGAACAGCTCGGGGCTCGCGTGGTTCACGATCAGGCGCTCACCCGCCGCGTCGACCAGCACGGCCGAGAGCGGGGAGGCGGCGCCCACCACCCTGCGGACAGCGGCGACGTCGACGCCCCGAGCTTCGAGACCGGCCACGATCCGGTCGCCGGTCGGATCGTCGCCGACACATCCGATGAACGCGGCCTCGCCACCGAGCGCGGTCACGGTGACCGATGCATTGGCGGCGACTCCGCCGCCGACCTCACGGCGCGTTGCGGCGCGGTACTTGCCGGGCTCCGTCGGATGGGTGTCGACGCGGAACACCAGGTCGAGGACGGCGATCCCGACGCAGGTCACATGGGGCATGTCAATCGCTACTCGCCCGCGAACTTCGGCGTCCGCCGTTCGGCCATTGCCCGGTTGCCCTCGGCGAAGTCGGCCGTGGCCCGGAGCCGTTCCTGTTCGACCAGCTCGTGATCGGTTGCCGCTCGAACCCGCTCGGCGAGATCGCCCCGCAGTGTTGCCCGGATGGACCGGATCGCCAGTGGCGCCGAGATGGCGATCTCGCGCGCAAGATCGCGGGCAATGGACCGGAGGTCGTCCAGCGAACCAAGCTCGTCGGCGAGCCCGAGGTCGACAGCCTCGTCGCCCTTCACCCGCCGACCGGTGTACAGCAGCTCGGCGGCGGCCTGCTCTCCGACCAACCGAGGCAGGGTCACGCTCAACCCGAAACCCTGATGGAACCCGAGACGGGCGAAGTTGGCGCTGAATCGCGCCTCGGGTGCGGCGATGCGGAAGTCAGCGGCGAGCGCGAGGCCGAGGCCACCACCGATCGCGGCTCCGTGAACCGCGGCCACTACCGGGGTCTCGGTACGGAAGATCCGCACGGCTGCGGCATAGAGCTCCCCGGTGGTGTAGGCGTTGCCGCCACCGCTCAGGTCGGCACCGGCGCAGAAGTGTTTCCCTTCGGCGCACAACACCGCCGCCCGGCACCGGGGCTCACGATCGAGCGCTTCCAGGGCGTCGGCGATGCCGCCGATCAGCTCCAGCGAGAAGAAGTTGTTCGGCGGTCGTCGCATCTCGATCGTGGCCACGTGATCGTCGCCGATGTCGATGCGCAGTGCAGGCTCGGACATGGTGTCGAACCGATCAGTCGTCGAAGAGCGAGGGTGGGAAGCCGCCCTTGCTCACCGGGCTCCACCGGGTCGGCTCGATCATGATCAGGCACTTGCCCTGGTCGGCCATGGCCTGACGGTACTCGTCCCAGTCGGGGTGCTCGCCGGAGATGCAGCGGTAGTACTCGACGAATCCGTCGGCGGCCTCGGGCATGTCGAGCACCTCGGCGGTGCCGTCGATCTGCACCCATTGGTCGTTGAACTCCTCGCCCATGACCGCCACCGACACCAGCGGGTTCCGGCGGGCGTTCCTGGCCTTGACCCGCTCCGGGTAGGTCGCGATCGCCAGCTCTCCCGCGGCTGTCATCCCGCCGGTCACCAGGCTCATCTGTGGCCTACCATCGGCCCGGGTGGTCGCCAGGATCCAGCGATGTCTGTCGCCGACGAATGCGGCGAGGCCTTCGAGGTCGACCTCGATGTCGCTCGACGTGTACCGGGCACGGGGATCGTCCTTGGGGATCTTCTTCACCAGGCGGACTCTAGACTTCCACGACACCGACGGGCCGAGGATCGCTCATGAGATATGTGAAGCTCGGCAACACCGGCCTCGAGGTGTCGAGGATCTGTCTGGGGTGCATGAGCTTCGGGGACCCGGCCGCCGGGACACACGAGTGGTCCCTCGACGAAGCCGCCAGCCGTCCCTTCATCCAGCGGGCCGTCGAGGCCGGCGTCAACTTCTTCGACACCGCCAACGGGTACTCGTTGGGCTCGAGCGAGGAGATCGTGGGACGTGCCCTGCGCGACTTCGCCATCCGCGACGAGGTGGTGGTGGCCAGCAAGGTCTACTTCCCGATGCGTGAGGGACGAAACTCGATGGGCCTGTCGCGCAAGGCGATCATGACCGAGGTCGATGCAAGCCTGCGCCGGCTCGGCACGGACTACATCGACCTCTACCAGATCCACCGTTGGGACGGTCGCACGCCGATCGAGGAGACCATGGAGGCGCTCCACGATGTCGTGACGTCGGGCAAGGCGCGCTATGTCGGTGCGTCGTCGATGTTCGCCTGGCAGTTCAGCAAGGCGCTCTACACGAGCGAGCTACGGGGCTGGACGAAGTTTGTCAGCATGCAGAACCACTACAACCTTCTCAACCGCGAGGAGGAGCGCGAGATGATGCCGCTCTGCGCCGATCAGGGGATCGGGGTGATCCCGTGGAGTCCCCTGGCACGCGGTCGGCTGGCGCGTGACTGGGACGAGACGACCGAGCGGTCGACGACCGATGAGCTCGGGAAGGGGCTGTACGACATCGCCGCGAGCGATCGGGTGATCGTCGAGCGGGTCGGGGAGGTCGCCGCGGCGCGAGGTGTGCCCCGCGCGCAGGTGGCGCTGGCGTGGATGCTGTCGAAGCCGTTCATCACCGCGCCGATCGTGGGGGCAACGAAACCGCACCACATCGACGACGCAGTCGCCGCGGTCGACCTCAGCCTCTCGGCCGATGAGATCGCGCTGCTCGAGGAGCCCTATACCCCCCACCCGGTCGTCGGCTTCCGCTGACCGGCCGGCAGCCTCACGCCATACCCACGTTCGGGTCGAGCGCGCGTTCGTCGACGACTTTCCGCCGGAGCATCACGAGGAGGCTGGCGATCGAGACGACCGAGAGGGGGCCGACCACCGCCATTGCGAGGACTCGGGTCAACGACGTGTGCCTGACGTTCGAGAAGCCCATGTCGATGGTGACACCCGAGCCGGGCTCGGGCGCGATCGACTCGTCGGGAGGCCGATCGCCGATCGGTCCGTCTGGGCCCAGTTCGAAGACACGGGAGCGAACGCCGTGCTCGTCGGCGTCGGCTCGGCGTTCGGGCGCGCCCGGGCCGGTCGCCCGGCTCCTCCCGTCGAGCGGCCCGTCGACGCCGAACTGCGACGAGGGGATCTCGATCAGATACGTGCCGTCGCGCACGTACGGGAACACATACGACCCGTTGCGGTCGGTCTCGGTGACCGCGATCTCGTTGTCGTGCAGATCCATGAGGCGAACGACGACACGTGCACCCACCGAAACCTCGGCGTCCTCGCCCGGCCCGACATCGAACGTGCCGGATGCGTCCTCGTCGAGCCAGAGTGCGCCGGCGACGCGATGGACGCTGGTCGTGGCGATGTCGTGATCGTCCTCGTCGGGCTTGCTGAGGTTGTCGTCGACCGCCGACTCGTCCGCAGCGAGACGTTCGACGAGTGGATCGGCGTGCGGCCCGATGATGACGTCGTCGGGTACGGAGTCGTCGTCGTCCCCGGAGTCGTCGCTGACCTCGACCGCGTTGACGAAGGGCGACAGTCCGATGTCGTCGATCTCGACGACCAGCTCCAGGGAGCGGGACTCGCCCGGCTCGAGCGACTCCTCGACCGGGATCGACCAGGTCACGAGACCGGTACCCGGCGAGCCCGCCGTGCCACCGTGGCTGGCCCGAACGAACGACGTGCCGTCAGGAACCCGATCGGTGATGACCAATGCGCCCGACGGCTCGCTGCCCTGGTTGCGAACCACGATGTCGTAGGTGAGCAGGCCGGTCTCGGTTCCCAGATCGACCGGCGTCGTGGTGATGGCGAGGTCGTACTGATCGACGAGACCGATGTCGAACGAGTGGTCGACCGAGCCCTCTCGTTCGGGCGTCGAGGAATCGTCGCCCGCCACCATGAGGACCGTCGCCAGTCCGGAGAACGGTGTGCCGTGTTCCCCGATCACCGCGTCGCTGTCGAGGTCGGGGTCGGCGATGGCGTAGGGCACGGTGGGTCGGAGGCCGGTGTGGGGACCGTCGGGGCTCAGGACCCCGTCCTCGAAGTTCGACCTGGCGACGGTCGCCACATAGGTCTGCCCCGCCGTCAGCCCGCCGTCGACGTTGCCTTCGTCGAAGAGGTACACGCCGATCGCGTCCGTGGTGGTCGACCCGATGACCTGCCCATCGGCGTTCCTGATCTCGACGTCCACCCCCGCGATCGGCTGCTCGGCCGGGTCCTGGCGTCCGCTCGCGTCGGCGTCGCGCCAGATGACGCCGCCGAGCTGTACCGGCGCACCACCGCAGCGAACGGCGATGTCGCCGATGCCGGACGCCTTCTCGAACGTGTATTCGGGCGCGGCGTTGCGACCGTCGTAGAGACGAACACCCTTGACCCAGTCCCCACTGGCGTTGTCGTGCCATGCGATCCCGCCCGAGCGCCATGCATCGTCGTCGGGGATCGGATTCATCTGACTGGCGACAATGGAGGACCGGCCGGGAATCTGCGCGACCGAACCGAGAGCAGTCTCACCGTGCCATCCGAAGTACTCGCCTCGGAAGAACTCGACGCCGTCGCCGAATCCACCGGCGCAGCCGACCGATCCCTCGATCACCCAGCCATCGTCGGCTGGACACGCTCGCTGGATGTCACCGGCGGAAACCGTCTCGGTCACCCCACGATTCTCTCCGTCCCACGACGGAATGGCGGAATCCGGGGCCGTCTGGTGGCCCCATCGGTCTCCGAGGGCGACGATCATCAGACCGTCGGCGTCGATCGCGATGTCGGTCACGGCGGGCTGCGGGTACGACACGGCGTCATGGTCCCGGTCGAAGGGGTAGAAGGGGACCCACGGATGCCAGGCCGCGTCGTTGGAGATGAGGCCGTTGCTCTGTGTGATGCCGCGGCTCGCGGCAAGTGGCCAGGCCAGCCGCTGTCGGAACCCGAGGTCCGAGTAGTCGTAGACGTAGCCGACGAGCTGGGTGGGGTCACCGGCGGGCTCCCCCGGTGGCGCCACATCGCGGACCGGGAAGTCGTCGATCTCGACGGTCGACTCGGCCGAGCACACCACACCGACCAGCAGCTCGTCGTCGGGTCCCCACCCGAGCCCGAACGCCCGCAGATCACCGAAACGATCGGACGTGGTGACACCGCAGTCCCCGAGGCCGAGCGCTGGTCCGTCGATCGGCGTCCTCGACACGATGCTCCCGTCGGCGACGTCGACCGCGACGAGATCTCGCCGACCGAGATCGACCACATACAGCATCGAGCCGTCGGGCGAGAGCTCGAGATCGCCGAGTCCGGCCGTGTAGACGGCGTCCATGGCGAGGAGATCGTCCCGATAGCCGTCGGGATCATCGATCACGCCGTGCGGATTCTGTGCCTCGGGGTCGATGACGGTCAGAACTTCGGGGGACTCGTCCTCCCTGATCCGGTAGATGACGGTCGGGTTGCCCTCCGGATTCAGCCGCGACGTCGAACGGGCGTGGCGCTTGACGAAGCTCGCGGCGTAGACGGTGCCGTTGCCGTCGACCGCCTGTCCGTACACGGTGCCGACATCGCCGACGGTGGCGATCGGACGGTAGAGCGGCTCCATCCAGTCGGCAGGCCCGTCGGCGTCCGATGCCGCGTTGTCGGTCGCCGCGCTCGACAGGCCGAGAATCGCCGTCATGTCGTCGTGGCCGTCGGCGCTACCGACCACATAACACGACGTCACGAGCTCGGGTTGGTCGGCGCAGTAGCCATCGACCGCGTACAAGCCGAGGTTGCCATTGGTTCCTGTCCCGCAATCGCCCGGTTCCGAGACGAACTGGACGGTCGTGCCGCTGTCTGCGCCGACACGCGACGGTGCATGGCCCGCGGGAGGAGAGAACTGGATGCGAATCGGGTACTGGCCTGGATCGAGGTGGAGGCTCCAGGTCCCGTCTGTCGTCGACGCCGTCTCGAACGTCGCGCCGCCGGCATCGACGACGGTCACCTCCACACCGACGAGAGCAGGCTCCGTCCCGTCGATGTCGTCGTCGAGAACGCCGGCGCCGATTCGGTTGCCATCGGCGTCGCCGTCATAGAAGACGATCCCGCCACACTCAGCGTCGTTCTCGTGCGCACCGGCCGGGGCCGCGCCGAGTGGCGCCGCGCCCGTGGCCAGGCAAACGATGGCGGCGATGACAGCCCAGCGAGGTCCGTACGTTGTGCTCATGGCAGGATCCGGGACGCGGGTGACACATCACCGGTGATCTGTCATCGACCCAGCGGGCCCGAACCTTGACCGCGAGCCAAGAACCGACTGTGGAGGACACCCATGACGACGAACACCGCTTCTCCGATCGGTGGGCTCATGACCGCCGCCGACTCCATGAGCCCGACCGAGCTGGTGGATCACGCGAGGCGCCTCGAGCAGCTCGGTTACCCCTCGGTGTGGCTCACCGACGTGTTCGGCCGCGACGTATACGTGACCGCCGCCCACCTCCTCGCCAACACCGACACCATCGATGTCGCCAGCAGCATCTACATCGCCGCTCACGGTCCGAAGATGATGGCGGTTGCCGCCGAGGTCGCCGACGGAGCCAACACCTACATGCAGCCGCCCGAACACAGCCGGCAGTCTCGGGCCACGCTCGGCCCGGACAAGGCCCTGAATGTGGTCCTGCCGAGCTGCCTCACGACCGACCCGGAGCAGGGCGCACCGCGGGTCGTCGAGCGCTGTCCATCTACCTGCCGGTCCCCGCCTACCAGCGCCAGTGGGCCAACAACGGGTTCACCGAAGAGGACTGGAGCTCCGGCGGCAGCGATCGCCTGGCCGCTGCGTTCAACGTCGTCCAGTCACGCACCTGTCCACCGTAGATCACGCGGTGCAGAGTCGTCGGTCCCTGGTTTCGAAACGAGAAGGAGGCCAGTATGGCGAAAGTGGGTGACCTCCCGACAGGCGCAGACACCGTTCCCGAGCGATTGATGGCCGACGTCCCGTCACCACTGCGCCACTCGCGCGTCCGGTTCTTCGACGACAGTGACGGGCTCTTGGTGGCGAAGACCGTGGGCGAGCTCCAACCGGCGCTCGACGCCGGGCTCCCGCTGGCCGCGTTCACGCTCGCCGGGCCCCGCGAGTATCTCGCCTTTCGCCCCGACCGGCTCTGCGCAGGCATCGTGACCTGCGGGGGGCTGTGCCCCGGGCTCAACGATGTCATTCGTTCCATCGTGTTGACCCTCCACCACCACTACCACGTGCCCGAGATCCTCGGCTTCCGTTACGGATTCGCCGGGGTTGCCGGGAAGGAGCCGGTGCCGATGCGGATGTCACCCGATGTGGTGGACTCCATCCATCGCCAAGGCGGAACCCTGCTCGGGACCTCGCGAGGCCCCCAGGACATCGAGCTCATGCTCGACAATCTCGCTCGTCTCGGTGTCCGTGTCCTGTTCTGTATCGGAGGCGACGGGACGCTCAGGGGGGCGTCGGCGATCGCAGATGCCGCGGCTGCACGCGGCCAACAACTCGGCGTGATCGGCATTCCGAAGACCATCGACAACGACCTCGCATGGGTCGATCAGAGCTTCGGGTTCTCGACCGCGGTCGACGAGGCCAAGCGTGTCATCGAGGCCGCCCA
>JAOTZB010000290.1 GCA_029861625.1 Acidimicrobiia bacterium | reverse complement strand
ATCGACCCGCTGTCGTGCGAACCCGCCCCCGAGCCCGGCGGTCCAGCCCGCGAAGGTTGCCTGGTCGGCGATGGTGACCTGCATGCGGCCGAGGCTCGTGACCCCACTGCCCAGATCCTGGAGCGCCGCCACGCGCACCCGTGCGGCCGGACCGATCCGCACATCGACTCTGGGGACATGGAGTGCGTCGGCTCGAGCCGAGGCATCGACGATGACGACCGTGACCTCGCTGTCGGGCCCGGCGTCGACGATCACCTGCGTGAGGACGGAGGGCGGTGTGTCGTTCGATGAACCGACCTCGATCGAGCTGCTGACGACGAGCTCGTCGGCGAGCGTCAGGCCGGCCGGGATCTGCAGCACGACCGGGTCGGGCGCAAATGCCGCAACCATCAGCCCGAGCGGATCGTCGGCGCCGGGCAGCTCGCCGACGAATGACTCACCGTCGTCGAGATCGGCCAGGCGCGCGAGGCGGACACCTCGGGCGGCATGTTCGGGTGCGACGTCGATCGATGTCGCGACGCCGTTGGCGAGGTCGATGGTGCCGGCAGCGGTGGCGAGGCGGATCGGCGTGGCGCTCCCGGCCACCGCAGTGGGTACGAACGAATGGAGGTCGAGCTCGTCGATCGGGCTGTAGCGCCATTCCTCGGCTGCCTCGGTGGGCCAGACGGCGGTCGCGAGCAGCTCGGCCGCGGCGCGACGCCGGTTCCGCAGCCAGTCGGGTCCGGCGAGTGCAGCCGCGCGGTCGGGCGACAACGACGATTCGGTCACGGTCATGGGGGGGTCACACAGGCTCGACGGGGAATTTCCCCTACGAGCGTAGGGGTATTTCCCGGCTTCGCCACCACCGGGCGCGGCCTGCGCCTCAGTGGTTCTTTCCGCGACCGAAGCGGCGGAGGAAACGCCGCCGTCGAGTCGACGATCGCTCGGCCTCGACCTCGGCAACGATGCCGGGACCGGCGTTGTTGATGATGTCCTCGGCCTCGTCGAGCAGGGCTGCGATGGTGTCGTCGTCGCCGAGCGACGTCGGTTCGACCGGTGTCGGCGGCGTGACCAGCGACCCGTGCTGCCAGTTCACGTCGACGAGCCGCCGCTCGTAGGACGAGCAGTTCTCGGGACAGCGCCAGGGCGCCTCCGGGGCCAGGTCGAGGTCGCACTTCCGCACGGTGTCGCCGTTCGGATAGCTCCTGCTCTCGAAGTACTTGCAGTCCTGTCGCATCGGCATGGATACAGCTTGCCCGATCTGGATACGCAGCTGGCGGCGGTCAGCCGACGGAGCCTTCCATCTGGAGCTCGATCAGTCGGCTCCACTCGACGGCGTACTCCATCGGCAGGGTTCGGGTGACGGGCTCGATGAAGCCGTTCACGACCATGCCCATCGCCTGTTCCTCGGTGAGCCCTCGGCTCATGAGGTAGAAGAGCTGCTCGTCGGCGACCTTCGAGACGGTGGCTTCGTGTCCGATGACCGCGTCGTGGGAACCGACCTCCATGTACGGATAGGTGTCGCTGATGGAGTCGTCGTCGAGGATCAGGGCGTCGCACTGCACGTGGCTCTTGCAGTTCTCGGCACCGTCCTCGACGCGGACGAGACCCCGGTAGCTGGTCCGGCCGCCATCCTTGGAGATCGACTTCGAGACGATCTTCGAGGTCGTCTCGGGCGCGGCGTGGACCATCTTGGCCCCGGCATCCTGGTGTTGTCCGGCGCCGGCATAGGCGACCGACAGGACCTCGCCCGATGCCTTCGGGCCGACCATGACCACACCCGGGTACTTCATGGTCAGCCGGCTGCCGATGTTGCCGTCGATCCATTCCATGTGGCCCTCGGCCTCGACGCGGGCTCGCTTGGTCACGAGGTTGTAGACGTTGTTCGACCAGTTCTGGATGGTCGTGTACGTGACCCGGGCACCCTCGCCCACCGCGATCTCGACAACGGCCGAGTGCAGCGAGTCGGTGGAGTACACAGGCGCCGAGCACCCTTCGATGTAGTGCACCTTCGAGCCCTTGTCGGCGATGATCAGGGTGCGCTCGAACTGTCCCATGTTCTCGGCGTTGATCCGGAAGTAGGCCTGCAGCGGCATCTCGACCTCGACGCCCGGCGGTACGTAGATGAACGAGCCGCCCGACCACGTGGCCGAGTTCAACGCGGAGAACTTGTTGTCGTTCGGCGGGATGATCTTGCCGAAGTACTGGCGGACCAGCTCGGGATACTCGCGGATGGCGGTGTCCATGTCGGCGAAGAGGACTCCCTGGGCCTCGAGGTCCTCACGGTTCTTGTGATAGACGACCTCGGACTCGTACTGGGCCGTGACACCGGCGAGGTACTTGCGCTCGGCCTCGGGGATACCGAGCTTCTCGTAGGTGTTCTTGATGGAGTCGGGCACATCGTCCCAGTCGTCGGCAAGCGACTCGGTGGGCTTGATGTAGTAGTAGATGTTGTCGAAGTCGATGCCCGACATGTCGCCGCCCCAGCTGGGCATCGGCCGCTTCCGGAACCGCTTGAGCGACTTCATGCGGAAGTCGAGCATCCAGTCGGGTTCGCCCTTCAGCCACGACATCTCGTGCACGATGTCGTCGTTCAGGCCCCGCTTCGGCTTGAACACGTAATCTTCCTCGTCGCTCCACCCGAGTTGGTAGCGACTCAGGTCGACGCCGATGTCTGTGGATGCCATTGCGGCCTCAGCTCCAGGGGGTGTGGTTCACCGCACGCGTCGCGGCAGAATTAGCACTACGCAGATAGTAACAAATCGGATGCCCCGGTCCATCCCGGAATCGACGGGTTTTCGCTGGTTCACCACGAGCGGGCCGGGCCGCTCCCGGTGATCAGTCGAGTCGGCGCAGTTCGGCCCGGAAACGGCGACCGCGATCGACGTAGCTCTGCATGCCCGTCATCATGTGCTCGACGTCGACCGCATCGGGCTTGATCGTCGCCGGCGTGCCGACCGCAAGGGCCCGCGAAGGTACCTCGACATCGCCGAGGACGACCGCGTTCGCCGCCACGAGCGCCTCGCTGTGGATGACCGCCCGGTGCAACACCACCGCACCGGTGCCGACGAGCGCACGATCGTGGATCGTGCAGCCCTCCAGATGGGCCAGATGGCCGATGGTGACCTCGTCGCCGACCAGTGTCGGCCACTCCTCGGTGGTGTGGACCACGGCGCAGTCCTGGATCGACGTCCGCCTGCCGATCCGGATGGACCCGTCGTCGCCACGCAGCACCGCGCCCGCCCACACCGAGGACTCGGCCCCGATGGTCACATCGCCGATGACGACCGCCTCGGGGTGGATGTAGGCCTCGGGATGGATCTCGGGGACCTGATCGCCGAGCGCGTAGATCGGCATCAGCTCGCGTAGCGGCCGTAACCGCCCTTGAAGAACACGATCGGGGTTCGGTCGGTGTCGTCGGCCCCGAGTGCGACGACCCGGCCCAGGACGATGACGTGATCGCCGGCCTCGAGGACCGAATCGACCTCGCAGTCGACCCAGGCCAGCGCCGAGTCGATGATCGGCGACCCGCTCGGTGCCGGATGCCATGCGACGTCGTCCCAGACATGGTCGACCTTCGAGAAGAACGCATTGCACATCTCGACCTGGTCGTCACACAGGACATTGACGCAGAACCGTCGGGTGGGCTCGATGCGTTGCCAGGTGGTCGACGTGGTGGTGGGCATGAACATGACCAGCGGGGGGTCGAGCGAGACCGACCCGAACGAGCCGACGACCATGCCGACCGGGCCGGCGGCGTCGACCCCGGTGACGAGGGTGACGCCGGTGGGATAATGACCGAGAACACGGCGGAACTCCGCGCTGTCGATCGGCGTGTCGGACATCGACCCTCCTCGGTCGTCGTGGCGCAGCGACACTAGCTGGCGACCGGGCCGGAGTTGGACTCAGACGGCTCCGAGGCCGATCGTCATGCCCTCTGCCGCCGCGAAGACATCGAGCGACGGCAGGTCGCCTGCACCTGCTCTGGCACCATCGGTGAGGCCGTCGACCGTGTCGTCGTCGTGCATCGGATCGTGGTGGAAGAGCGCGAGTCGCCGGGCCCGGCACTGGCGTGCGACCTCGACCGCGTACTCGACGGTGCAGTGGCCCCAGTCGGGACGCTGCTCGAGCTCACGCGGCGTGAACTGAGCGTCGTGGATCAACAGATCGACCTCGTCGCACAGCTCGAGCACCCGGTCGTCGACATGCCTCGGCCGGCCGATGGGCTCTTGGTGATCGGGCACGTAGGCGACGCTCGCCCCGCCCCAGTCGACGCGGTAGCCGTTGGTCCGCCCGGTGTGGGGGACGGGGCGAGCTCGGATCTTGGCATCTCCCACGACGACATCGTCGTCGCTCAGGCAGTGGAACCGCACCCGGCCGATGAGATCGCCCGGCTCGATCGGGAAGAACGGCGGGCACATGAGCTTGGCGACCAGGTCCCCGAAGGTTTCGAGATCCTCGGGCGGCCCGTAGATGTCGAGTTCGCTGTCGGGACAGTGGATGGGAGCGAAGAACGGCAGACCCTGCACGTGGTCCCAGTGCAGGTGCGTCAACAACATGGTGCTGCGGTAGCCGCCCCGGCCTTGCCCGATGATGCGGCACCCGTATGGTCGCAGGCCGGTGCCGAGATCGAGCACGATCGGTTCCTCGTCGCGGTGTTCGAGAACCACACACGACGTGTTGCCGCCGTAGCGCTCGAGGTGCGGTCCCGAGCAGGGCGTCGAGCCTCGTACTCCGTAGAACGTCACGCGAAGTGGCTCTTCCCCCACAGGCGATGACGGTAGTTGCCGAAACGGTCGGATGTGAAGTCGGGGTCTCGGATCCCGGGGCACAACCCAGGTCGAGACGACGTGCCAGACTGGGCCCGTGATCCGCCCGACGCTCCCCGATGGACTCGTCGTGTTCGTGAAGCGAGACTGCGCCACCTGCGTGCTGGTCGAGCCGGTCCTCGCCGATC
>JAOTZB010000039.1 GCA_029861625.1 Acidimicrobiia bacterium | reverse complement strand
CGGCAAGCGGGCCAAGGGTGGCCACGGAGTAGGCGTCGGATCGCTCACCAACGCTTTGGTTGCAGAGCGTCAATCGACTCGGGTCGATCTCGCCGCCGTCCCAGGTGACCGACGGAACGGCCGTGAGGTACTTCGACTGCCCGTGCGGGTTGTACAGCTCGAGTGCGAAGCCGGCGTTGGTGATGCGGGCCGAGTCCCGGACGACTTCGAGGTCGCCGGCTTGGAGTCGACCGACCAAGCTCCGCAGGTCGGCCCAGTTGTCCGCCGGCTGGCCGGCAACCAGCCCACGGAGGCGATCGGCGAGCCGACCGACAACGTGGGCCGACAACGTCTCCCCCCACTCCCGGCTGGCGGTGAACCGGGGGTTTGCGGCGTACACCCCGACATGTTCGGCGCCGGGGTCGTCGGCCAGCGTCTCCAGGTCGACGGTGTCAGGCCACAGCTCCATCATGTAGGAGGTCTCGACCTTGGCGCCGTGGTCGTGGATGTCGCCGGGGATGTCGGCGGTGAGCTCGTTCCAGATCGTCGTCAGCGCCCGGACGGTCGGCTGTCTGCTCATCAATCGGTCGCACTCTTCTCGGAGCACGTGCAGGTGGTCGAGCGCGCCATGGCCCGAGAACACGACGATCACCTCGAATCCGCCTTCCGCAAGCTGGTCGAGAACCGAGCGAACGACGGCTCGCAAGGTGTCGAGGGGGAACGTGATGCCGTG
The DNA here is from genome assembly GCA_029861625.1 of Acidimicrobiia bacterium. Lineage (GTDB taxonomy): Bacteria > Actinomycetota > Acidimicrobiia > Acidimicrobiales > JAHEJN01 > JAOTZB01. The sequence continues at coordinate 17,701 of JAOTZB010000039.1, read as the reverse complement.
GGGCAGGGGCAGCACCCCCGAAGCGACGTACAGCGGAGGAAGGACCACGCCTCCGACGAGCGCGGCGGTACGGCGGCACAAGGCATCCGCGGTCAGTAGATCGACTCCGGACGGGAGATGCGGGCCGTGAAATTCCAATGGCCCGATCGGTACGTATGCGATCGATGCCGCGTCGACGCGTTGCCGGAGCTCGCCGGGCCGCAGCATCTCGTATCCGACGAGGGCTCGATCACCTGACCCGACCGGCTCATCCATGGTTCGACTCCGATGTGGAAGAGGCGAGCTCGGGCCTGAGACTAGTGGTGCGTCTCGCTCTCTGGAAACGTTTCGAGTAATCTTGCGAGCCACGCCGATACTCGAGGAGAGAGAGCGCCATGGCCGAACGGCTCGCCTTCGTCGACACCCACGTGCACTTCTGGGAGCGCCCGCATCCGAAGCTCGACTGGGTCTGGCTGGCCCCCGATGCCGTCCATCCCCTGCTCGGGCCGATCCCGGAGCTCAAGGCCCTCACCACGTTCACCTCTCCGCAGATGAAGGCCGACGCGGCCGGCGCGAACGTCACCAAGATCGTCCATGTGCAGGCGGCCATCGGTTCGGCTGACCCGGTCGATGAGACGGAGTGGCTCCAGGCCATGGCTGACGAGACCGGCTGGCCGAACGGGATCACAGCCGATGCCCGACTCCAGGATTCGGCGGTGGAGGGCGTCATCGAACGGCACGCCGAATACGCGAATCTGCGTGGCCTGCGCGACTTCGCCGAGGGCGACTACCTGGTCGATCCGAACTTCCACCGCGGTTATGCGCTGCTCGAGAAATACAACCTCGTCTATGACCTCGACTGCACCTGGGAGAACATGGCCAAGGCCCGCGACCTGGCCAACAAGTTCCCGAACATCACGCTGATTCTCGACCATGCCGGCTTTCCTCAAGAGCGAACCCCTGAATATTTCGCCGACTGGCAGAGCGGGGTTGCGGCCTTGGCCGAGGCCGACAATGCGGTCGTGAAGATCTCCGGCCTGGGAATGGGCGATCAGATGGCCGGCCAAAACTGGACGATCGAGAGCATTCGTCCGTATGTCATGGGCTGTATCGAGGCGTTTGGCGTCGAGCGTTCCTTCTTCGGAAGCAACTGGCCCGTCGATCGGACGTACTCCGACTACCCGACACTCATCGACGCCTACACCGACCTCGTCGGCGACTTCTCGACCGACGAGCAGGTCGCGCTCTTCTCGGGGAACGCGGAGCGGATCTACAGGATCTGACGTTCTCGGGACCGGGATCACGCCGGCGAAGCCGAGGCCGGCTTCCTGTCGAGCGTCAGCCAGGCTGCTACTTGTCGTCGCGGTATTTCGCGATGTAGCCCTCGTCGAGCACGAGTCCCCATCCCGGGCCCGTCGGCAATTGGTACATGCCGTTCTCCACCGGCGAGCGGTTCTCGATGAGGTCCCAGAAGAGTGGGTCGCGGGTGGGGTGGAACACCTCCGTGTAGGTGCCGTGGGGCACCGACGCGAGCATGTGGGCCGCGATCTGGACCTCTTCGTGGTGGCCCATTTCGACACCGAAGACCTTGGCGATCCCGGCAATCCGGCGCCACTCGGTGGGACCACCGCTCCACGAGGCATCGAAGTTGCAGACGTCGATCGCCCCGGACGCGATCAGATCCCCCATGCCCTGGCGGGTGAACTCACTCTGCCCAGCGGCAACGCGTACACCCGCCATGTACCGGACATCGCGCATCCACCGCACGTCGTTGTACCAACGCACGGGTTCCTCGAACCACCGAATGTTCTCGGCGCCGACGAGACGGACGAACTCCACTGCCTCCTGGACCGTGTAGCCCTGGTTGGCGTCGACCGTCAGAACGAAGTCGTCGCCTCCCGCCCGGCGCGCCACCTCGAAGCGCTTGGCGTCATCGGCGGGGGACATCCCACCGATCTTGAGCTTGCAGCCTGCCAGCCCGTAGCTGAGGTAGTCCTCCATCTCGGCTGCGAGTTGCGCATCGGTCTTGCCGTAGTACCCGCCGATGGCGACGATGGGGATCTCCGCGCGAAAGCCGCCCCACAGCTTGTACACCGGTAGTCCCGCAACTTGTCCGACAATGTCCCAGAGCGCCGAGTCGATCGCGGCCATGGCCATCACGACGAGCTTGCGGTCGCGGAGAATGTCGAACGTCGGTGGCAACATGGCGTCCCAGCACTGCTCGACGAGCAGCGGATCGCGGCCGGCGATGAGCGGCAAGAGCTCTTCGGTCATGATCCGGGCGATCTCGTGCTGGGTGTCGACCTCGTCTCCGTTGTAGCACTCACCCATGATGCCGTCGTCGGTGTACACCCGCGTGATGAGCGTCGCCCGCTCCGACATCGAGTACTTCGATCCGCGGAAGGTCTCGGCCAGCGGGACGACGAGGGGTATCACCTCGATTCGCTCGATCTTCACGTCTGCGTGTCCTCCTCGGGTGTAGCCAGAGGATACTGGTATCGTTTCCAACTAGCCAGTCCTCGCACACAGTCGCCGCCCCGAAGGAGGACTCCGTGGCCCGTAGACGCGACGCCACCATGGAAGATGTCGCCAACCATGCCGGCGTTGCGCTTTCCTCCGTCTCGCGCGTGTTGAACGATCACCCCGACGTCAGCGATCGGATGAAGCAGCGAGTGATGGGCGCAATCGCCGACGTCGGCTACGAGCCGAATCTTCTGGCGTCGAGCTTGCGGCGAGGTTCGACGAAGACGATCGGATTCCTGGCCAGCGACATTTCGAATCCGCTCTTCGCCGAGATCGCTCTCGGTGCCGAGCGGCGTCTCGACGAGGCCGAATACACGATGGTCCTCACGAACTCCGAGGGCAGTGGCGAACGTGACGAGGAGATGATCCGACTCCTGCGCTGGCGGCGAACCGACGGTCTGATCCTCTCGGTCTCCGACGAGCGGCGCGCCGGCACACTCGTCGAGCTGGCCCGACTCGACGTGCCAGTCGTGTTGATCGACAGGGATGTCAAGGGACTCGACGATGCCTCGGTCGTGACGTCGGATCATGCTCGAGGAATGCGCTCAGCCGTGGATCATCTGATCGAGCTCGGCCACACCGACATCGCGCTGATCTCGGGTCCGCGGCAGCTGCGACCGGCCCGAGAGCGGCTCAGAGTCTTCCGCCGGGCATTTCGCGACCAGCAGCTCGAGCCACCCGAGCATCTCCTGCGGATCGGAAGCTTCAGTGCGCAGTCCGGAGAGCAGGCAACACTCGACCTGCTTGCTTCTGACCGACCCCCGACAGCGATGATCGCGGGTGGAAATCTCCTGCTCACCGGCGTCCTGCGAGCGTTGCGTCGACGCAAGCTCACCGTCGGGCGCGACATCGCCTTGGTGTCGTGTGACGAGGTCCCGCTGACCGAGTTGCACTCTCCTCCGATCACCGTCATCGCTCGCGACGCGGTTCACATGGGCGATCTGGCGGCCGAACTGCTCCTCGAGCGTCTTGTCGGTGACGCCGAGCCGCGGCGGGCGGTGGTGCCCACGTCGCTCATCGTGCGCGATTCGACCAAGAAGGCCAGACGCCGATGAAGCAGCTCCGGTGACGTTCCGTTCTGGAGCCTGGATCCCACTCCTGGTGTGGTGCTCGAGGCCCAGATTCGAATCAGGCTGTGATCGCGCAGATGGGCGCACCAATCGGTACTTCGTCGTCGACCGCCACCAGTAGCTCGGCCACGACGCCAGCGACCGGCGCGGGGACATCGTTGGTCACCTTGTCGGTCTCGACATGCATCAAGGGTTGACCCACCTCGACGGCGTCGCCAACGGCGACCGCCCATTCGAGCACCAGGACCTCTTCGGTCGTGTCCCCCATTTTCGGGAGCTTCACCACGTGTTGCACGGTGGCTACGTTCCCTCGGTGGCGGGAGCCACGATGTTGGCGAACATGGTTTCGATGCCGGCTCTGGGGCTGGCCTCCGCATCGGTTACGGCCGCTTCGATGCGGGCCGCGACCTCGTGGCCGATGGCATCGACCTGCTCCGGGGTCAGGGTGCCTTCGGCCTCGAGTCGCGCCCGGAAACCGTTGATCGGATCTCGGTTGTCGTACCAGTCCTCGAATTCGCCTTCGGGCCGGTACGGGGCGGTGTCCGCCCGGGAGTGACCCGCATACCGATACGTCTTCATCTCCAGCAGGGTCGGTCCGGACCCAGCGCGAGCGTGGTCGAGGGCCTTCTCGGTGGCCGCGTGGACGGCGTCGGGGTCCTGGCCATCGACGATCTGACTCGGCATCCCGTAACTCGTCGCTCGGTCGGCCAGGTCGGTGATCGGTGTCGTCAGATTGATTCGGCTGTACTCGCCGTACTGGTTGTTCTCGCAGACGAAAACCACGGGAAGGCTCCAGATGGCCGCCAGATTGAGCCCTTCGTGGAACGCACCGATGTTCGATGATCCGTCCCCGAAGACGGCGACCGCGGCGGTGTCGGTCCCGCGGACCTGCGCGGTGAGAGCTGCCCCGGCGGCGACGGGAATCCCCGCTCCGACGATCGCGAACGTGGGCAGTAGTCCCACCGCCGGCTCGCACAGGTGCATCGAGCCGCCAACGCCGCCGATCGACCCCACGGTTCGGCCCATGATCTCGCCGATGACGTCCAGCGGTGTGAGTCCGAGTGCCAGGGCCACACCGTGACCGCGGTAGGTGCAGGTCACGGAGTCGGTCGCACGGGCGGCAGCGGCGACGCCAACGGCGACGGCCTCCTGGCCCTGAGCGGTGTGGGTCGTGCCGTGCACGAGACCCTCGGCGAAGAGCTCCTGAACTCGGTCTTCGAGGGCCCGGATCTCGACCATGCGCTCGTAGCGAGCCACACGATCGGTGCGAACCTGCTCTCGTCGGGCGATTGCCTCGGACGTCATTGGCCCACCTCCCCGTCGTCCCACCAATGAGGAGGGAGCTCACCGTGGCTCACGAGATGATCGATCTGTGCGGTCACGTACTCGGCGTCGGGAACGTAGCGAGCCTCCAGATGCTTGCCGTAGGGCACCGGAACATCGGGGGCCGTGATCCGCAGCGGGGGTGCTGCGAGCCGACCGAACAACTCCGCGCCGACAACCGACGTGATGTCGGTCCCCCATCCGCCCCCGAAGGGGTTTTCCTCGACTGTCACCACCCGACCGGTTCGCTGGACGGATTCGAGGACGGTGGCGCGGTCCCACGGATACACCGTCTGGAGATCGATCACGTCGGCCGACCACCCCTGGGCCCGGCCGGCGGCGTCGAGTGCCGTGAGGACCGTCCCGCCGAGGCCGACGATGGTGACATCGTTGCCATCGGCCACACGGGCCGCGACGCCAAGTGGGATGACTGCGTCATCGCCTACGTTGACCTCGGCGCGAGTCGAGTAGCGGACCCTCGGCTCGAGCACTACGACCGGGTTGTCGTCCTGAATGGCCGCCCGGAGCAACCCATATCCGGTCTGTGGGCCTGATGCGACCGCCACCTTCAGTCCGGGCGTGCCGATGAGCCAACCTTCGAGGGTCTGGCTGTGTTGTGTGCCGAAGCCGAGCCCGGCGCCTGTCGACGCCCGTACGGTGAGGGGCACGGTCAGCTTTCCCCCGGAGAGATAGTGGAACTTGGCGGCTTCGGTTGCCAGTTGGTCGAGAGCCACGCCGAGGAACTCGATGAACATGATCTCGACCACGGGCCTCAGCCCGGTCGAGGCGGCGCCGACGGCGGCGCCGAGGAACCCCATCTCCGAGATCGGGGTGTCGCGCACGCGACTCGGTCCGAACTCGGCCAAGAGCCCATCCGACGTCTTGAAGGGCCCTCCGGCGACGGCCACGTCCTCCCCGAACATCACCACGTCGGGATCGGCTCGCATCTCGTCGGCCAGCGCGGCCGAGATGGCTTGGTTCATCCTCATCTTCGCCATGCGGTCTCCTTGTCGAAAGCCCTCAGCCAGCTGACCCCGGCCGCCACCATGTCGTCCTCATCCGCGCCGGCCGGCAGTGTCGCCATTTCGACGCAGGCCAAGCCGTCGAACCCGGCGCTGATCATCGTGTTGAGCACGGTTCCGAGGTCGAGGTCGCCCTCGCCGAGTGGGGCCATGGGCCACCACCCGCCAGGGTCGGCGCGGTCGGCATCGCGCAGCCGGACATCCTTGACGTGCAGCATTCTCACGAACGGCGCGCAACGCGCTGCGGCCGCTTCGAGGGGCTCGCCGATGCGGACAACGTTGACGGTGTCGAAGACGATGCCCAACCCTTCGCGGTCGACGTGGTCGATCAGTGCGAGCGAGGACGTCACGCTGAGATCACAGTGCGTCTCGATGGCCAGGTCGACACCGTGGCCGGCCGCCATGTCGCATGCGTGCTGCAACAAGGGAGCGACGCGCTCGACGACGCGGTCCTCGGGCTCGGCCTGCCAGTGCACGGTGACCCCGACAACGAGTCGGACCAGGGGCACGCTCATTCGCCCGGCCATCGCGATGATCGCGAGCAGGTCGGCGAACGCCGTCGGCGAGTTGCCCATCTCGAGTCCGGTCGGATGGCCCCACGCCAACACGCAGTCGAGCCCCAACTCGTGGACGCGCCGGCCCAGGTCGGCCTCCAGGCCCGGGTCGCCAACAGGGAGAAAGCAGGTTTCGAGGCTCACGCCGTCGACGCCCAGCTCCGCAGCCCGATCGAGTACATCCCAGGTCGACCAACGCACCCCCGGATCGGACTCGCCCGGTCGGATTTCGCCGAAGTAGCGGTGATACGAGTAGCTGTCGACGCCAACCCGCATCCAGGTTCCCTAGCCAACGCCGGGGACGTCGACCAGAGCGCCGGCGCGAACGCTCTCGAAGGCGGTGTGGATCACTTCGACCGTCTTGGCGCCGAGGTCGGCGGGGGAGCGGTTGGGGACATCACGGCCGAGAGTCAAGTCGATCAGCGCGTTTGGTGGCCCGTCGCACAGATACAGCCCGGCATGCTCGGGCAGCTCAACCTTGGTATCGACGCCGTCTTCGCGGTAGTGCCAGAGGAAGTCGCGCTCCAGGTCGACGATCAGCTGACCTTCGGACCCGTAGATCCGAGCCTGTAGCTGATGGCGGGGCCACGGTTCGTCCGCGACGTCGATGGCGTTGGCCGCCGAAGGGCAACTGGCGCCACTGAGGGTGCCCGTGGCCCCTGACTCGTACCGAATGCTGATCGCGTCGTGAAGATCGACCCGGGCGCCGACGTTGTTCATGAGCGCGAAGACCTGGCTGGCTCGATCGCCTGTCAGTGAGAGGACGAGCCCCATGGCGTGGCTGAGCTGGGCGGGACCGTACCCGCCGCCCGAGATCTTCGGATCGGTCCAGGTATCCCATTCGGGCATGAAATCGGTGGCCGCGCCCTCGTAGGAGCCAGTGGCCTTCAGCAGTTCGCGGGTGCCCGAGGCCATGGCGACCATCACATGCTCGATGTCGCCGACACCGCCACCTTCGGTCATCAGCCGCTTTGCTTCGACACCGATCGGTCGGTAGTTCCATCCGAACGACAAGACCAGGTGACGGCCGAGCTGCTCGGCGGTTTGGTGGAGGTCCCACGCATCGGCCGGGTTGATCGTGAACGGTTTCTCGCACAAGACGTTCGCGCCCGCCTCCATCGCAGCCTTGGCGTGCTCGTGGTGCAAAGACGATGGACTTGCGACGACAACGGCGTCGAGGTCGTGGCCCAACGCCTCCCGATAGTCCTCGGTGATGTGGGAGAAACCGAACTTCTCCTGGATCACTGCGAGCGCTTCTTCGCCTTTGCGCACCGCAACGACGAGCTCGACGTCGTCACGTTCGTGGAGCACCGGAATGTGGTTGCTCACCGCCCATGAACCTGCGCCGATCACACCGAGGCGAACCTTCTTGTCGCTTGCCATACGCACGTCTCACCTTCGGGCCGGTAACGTTTCCAACCTTACGGAGCCGATGATAGGAGTGCAAGATGATGACGGGGACATCGGACCCTGCGGGCGTGGCAGGAGAGGTCGCGGTTGTCACGGGAGGCTCGCAGGGAATCGGTCTGACGGTCGCCACGGCGATGGCCGGCGGCGGAGCCCGCGTGGCCGTCCTCGATCTACACGAACCGGCTGCCGGCGCACCCGATGCCATGTTCGTGCGGTGCGACGTGGCCGACGAGCCGTCGGTCGATGCGGCTTTCTCGGCCGTGGAGGAAGCGTTGGGTCCGGTGTCGATCCTGGTCAACAACGCCGGCGTCTTCCCGATCGCCTCCATCGAGGACACGACCCGCAGCGAGTGGGATCGAACCCTCGCCATCAACCTGACCGGGGCGTTTCTGTGCTCGCAGCGAGTGCTTCCCGGCATGCGAGCAGCCGGCTACGGACGGATCGTCAGCATTGGCTCGAGCGCGGGCAAGACCGGCGGCGCGAAACACGTGGCCGCGTATGCCGCGTCGAAGGCAGGCGTCATGGCCCTGGCCAAATCGATCGCGTCCGAGTACGCAGCCCATGGGATCACCTCGAACGCACTGGCGCCGGCGCTCATCAACACCGACATGGTCGCGGGCATCGCCGACTTGGCCGATCAGATCCCGGTCGGTCGGCTGGGTGAGCCTGAGGACGTAGCCCGGGCGGTGCTCTTCCTGGCCGCCCGCGAGTCCTCGTTCATCACAGCCGAGGTGATGGACGTCAACGGCGGGTTCTTGATCGACTAGTGCCCTGGCCGTGAACCGTCGATCAGGCAGCCGGCGGTTTGGTCATGCCGATGCGCACGTAGGCCTCGGCGGGGATGGCCTCGATCGTCTTGTAGATCGTCCAGGTGCAGGGCTTGGGATCGTCGCCCGAGGTCTCGTCCGGATAGAGCGGCGAATCTACGACGCGAACCGGATGACCCCAGCGCTCCGCCGGCAATCGTTCCAGCGTGAAGCAGCAGTGGGCGCAGTAGTGGCAGACCCCTTTCTCGTTCCACGCCCAGTCATGTTCCTTCTCGGTGACGCCGAAGGAGTACGGAGGCTCGGGCCGGGGGCCGGTCCCCTCGACCGGATCGCCGCGGGTGCTGCGGCCACCCGAGCCGCACGGGTCGAAACTCAGCACCCAACGGTCGTCATGTTCCTCGAGATCGATGTCGCCCCGCCGTTCGGGGCCGACGAGGTGGCCGCGCATGGCCTCGATGGACGTGTAGAGGTTGCGGTACAGGGTGTCGGCGTAGTCGTTGACCGAGAGGTCATAGACCATGTACCGGTCCTGGATGTACGGCTCGAGCGTGTGACGGTACATCGGTTCGAGCGCGTCCTCGCCGAACCGATCGGCGGCCAGGGCGAGCAGGCCGGACAACAGGTCGACCCACCGGTCGTGCATCTGGCGCCACTGTTCGCGGAGGTCGTCGACCGCCCGAACAGCATCGGCACCGACGAGCGCGCCATTGCGCACGGCGTCGGTGAGGTCGTCGGCCTCGGCCCGAAGCTCGGCCCAGCACGAGAAGGGATCGAACGAGCGACCATCGGGCCGGACGAGGAGGCCGGTGATCCGGGCGATCTGATCGTCGAGATCCCCCGACTCGATCCCTGCCTGGCCGAGCCACTCGAGGAATCCGGGGTGCCACGTCGCGTAGACGTTGTGGCAGACCTCGGCTTCTTCCATGAAGTAGTCGATCAGGTCGGCTGCCTCTTCGGCGGTGCCCGCGGCCAGAAGCTCTTCGATCTTGGTGACCGTCGAGATGACTTGATCGGCCCAGTCGCCGGTGCGAGTCCGCTTGCCGATGTCGTCCGAAAAAACCAGGCGGGTCACAGTGCTACGGTGCATGAGCTATGGAGCGCGCCTGTTTCACATTCGAGATCATGCCCGGCCAAGAGGCGGAGTACAAGCGCCGCCACGACGAGATCTGGCCCGAGTTGGTGGAGGCCATTCAAGACGCCGGGCTGAAGAACTACACACTGTTTCGACGCGGCACCCAGGTCGTCGCCTATGTGGAATGCCACCCCGACATCGAGACGGCGTTCGGCAAGATCGGCGCGACCGACGTCAACGCCCGCTGGTCGGAGTGGTTCGAGGATGTCATTTCGAGCCTGACCGATGCCGACGGCAATCTCTACTGGGCCGAAGAGGTCTGGCACCTCGCCTAGCCGAACAGCTCGTCGATCAAGTCGACACAGGTGTCGACGACGATGCGCTCCGTTTCAGGAGCGACCTGTTCGATGAGGCCATAGGAATGGTGGGCGTAGTCGCACTCGTATCCTCCGGCAGGGTAGGAGGCGGCAGTCGGTAGATACGAGACGACGCCGTTCGAGTACCCGGCGAACAGGGTCGTCGCCGCTGAGGAGCGCTCCTTCACTTGGACCGCCATTTCCGAGAACACCTCGCCTGGCACCGCCGCGATGACCGAGTCGCCGATCCGGATGGCCTGGAGGAACGCGGGGACCTCGTGGTAGTCGCCACCCTCGCGCCGTTGGCGTAGGGCGTCGTCGGCCCAGTTGAGGTGATACTCGATCGGGTTCAGAATCTCGCGGCCGGCTCCTGTCGCGGCCGCCTGCTCGAGCTGGTCGAGGTAGCCCTGGCGCTCGGCCTCCATGGCCTCGATGCTGGGGATGGGCTTGAGCGGAAACGCCACCACTCGGCTGGCGACGACCAGTGGTTGGTGCGGCTGCGGATCGAGGGGCCGGTGCCGGTAGAGCGATATCGGGGTCACCGATCCGTAGTCCTCCTTCACCAAGTCTGTCGCCACGGGCTCCAGGCGATCGGCCACGTGCAGCGCCTCGACGGCGAGGCGCTCGCCGAACGTTCGCTCCGGACCTGAATGGTCGAAGAAACCCTCCAACGGGAGCACGTTGCCTGCCGCGCCCTGGAGGAACAAGCACGTCGCGCCCGTTACGCGCTCGAGGAGCGCCCGCATCGGACCGGGATAGTCGGGGTTCACTGCCGGATCTTCCGGCCCGACGACAACCGGGTGACAGGCATAGTTGACGATGATGGCGAGCGGTGAGCCGTCCTCGCGGTCGAATCGCAACACCCCGACATCACGGTCACAGACGCCATCGGGATCCCATCCGAGAATCATCCGCCCTTCGGGGTTGCGCTCACGCCGATTGACGTTGAGATCGATGCTGCCCGCTCCACCCGCGACCCGGACCGGCGTCAGGCCGTGGGTGGCCAGCTGAGCTGCGGCGACGAGCTGCCGGGGCAGATAGTCGATGTAGGCCAGCTCGTTGTCGGAGTGGCCCCGCTGGTCGCCGCCGATCTTGATGCCGCCGGTGTGGGTGTGGGGGCCCCCGTGGGTGTGGCTGACGTTCAGCAGCACGTTCTCGGCAGGGGCGTCGATGGCCGTGCCGATGGCAATCCGTACCAGATCGGCATCGGCCGGTCGGATGATCGGGACGTCGGCCGCCACGATGGCAACGCGACCCTGGTGGCCATCGAGGACGAGAGCAGTTGCGGTCAGTGGCGCCCGGATCTCGGTAGCAGCCTCCCAGCGGCGGGAGTAACCGACCAGGTCGATGGGCAGCGGAGGTGTGATATCGACTCGGGCGATGCCAGCGTGGAGCACGAACAGATTGTGCCAGAATCGATTCCAGTATGTCTCATCTGGTCATCGGTCAGGTCTCCGTGTACTTCGGGTTGTTCGACGACGCGATGCCTGCCGGCTTCCGTAAGGGCCGGGAGGCGCACGCGGAGGCCGTCGGAGCGCTGCTGGCCGAGCACGGCCAGGTGATCTTCCCGGGGGTGATCGACTCCGAAGACGGAGGTCGGAGGGCAGCGAGGGAGCTCGCCGCCGCGGGAGTCGACGTCGTGGTGTTCGCGCCCACGATGGCCGCTCCCCCCAACTACGCATGGGCGGCCGTTGCCGGCCTCGCCGATACGCCCATCATCACCCTGGCCGCCCAGGAAAGCGGCGTGGTGCCAGACGACTACGACACCGAGCAGGCGACGCGGCGGAGCCTCCCGGTCGGATTGGCGATGTTCACGAACGTGCTGGTGCGTCGCTCGCGGCCGTTCATGACGGTCGTCGGCGAACTGGACTCGGCATCATTTCGAGACGACCTCGCGGACGCACTGCGAGTTGCGGGCGCGGTTGCCCGCGTGCGAGCGGCTCCGTTTGCCGTCATCGGTCCACCCATCCCGGGGTACGACGACGTGATGGCGTCTGCCGACGACCTCCAGCGGCTCGGCGTGCGGGCCGTCGACGTGACCGCGGCTGAGCTCAGCACTGCCTTCGCCGCGGTCGAGGACGACGAAGTCGACCGGCTGGAGCAAGCGCTCGACGAGACGAACGACGCCACCGCCGTGCGCGGTCCGGTTCTGCATCGATCGGCTCGTCTCGCGCTCGCCATGGAGTCGGTCTGTGACCAACACGGCGTGTGCGGCGGTGCGGTCAACTGCCACAGCGACGTGTTGCGCTGGAACTCCGACATCGGTGTGACTGCCTGCCTCGGCGTGTCTCGTCTGAGCACCAGCGGACGCCCGTTCGCGTGCACCGGTGATCTGCCGACCGGAATCCTGCTGGTACTCGGCCGGGAGCTCGCCGGATCGGCGCTGTACTGCGAGCTGTATCAGCTCGACCTACCCGGGGACTGGGTGTTGGTCGCCAACGGCGGCGAGGGCGACATGTCGATGCGACCGCCGGGATCGCCGGTGCGGCTGCTGCCGGAAGATCACTACGCGGGGGAACATGGCGCGGGCACCGCAGTCGCGTTCGCACTGGCGGTCGGCCCTGCGACTCTGGTCAGTCTCACGCCTGCGGCGGATGCGAAGGGCGGCTGGGTGCTGGTCGCGGCCGAGGGACACATCATCGATTCTCGTCACGACACCATGGAGGGGCCAAACGGCATGTTCCGGTTCGCGTCCGGTCGCGTCGCCGACGGCTATGGCCGGTGGTGCCGTGCGGGGGCCACCCACCACGCCGCACTGTTGCCGGGCCACCAAGTCGGTGCGCTGCGCGACGCTACGGACTTGCTGTCCATCGAACTGGCCGAGGTCTGAGCGCCATCACGACACTCGTACGCAGCCGACTCCCAGAAAGCGGGCGACGGTCTCGATGTCGGCCGCGAGGTGTCCGGGCGCTGCTGCGCTGTGGTGGTTGACACCTGCGGTCACCCATCGTTTCCAGGCGTCGGCAACGCCGAGCGCCCCGGCAAATCGGAACGCGCCTCCGACGGTGGGACTCTCGGGGAAGGACCGACTGGTGATCTCACCTTCGGCGACGACCAGTCGAAATCCGCTGGACTCGTCGGGATGGGGCGTGAACGCAACCAGAGATGCCGGGCCCGCCGGCAGCTCGAACCACGCCCCCCAGCCGGTGTGGGCGTCGGACTCGAACCAGGGGTTGGGGCGGAAGCGCGGCCGCTGACCGGCTGGGCACCATCCGATGTCGTGCTCGCCGGAGTTTGCCAGTGCGACCTCGGCTGTCTCGAAGTCGATCGCCTCGATCTCGTGGTAGAGCGCGGCACCGCCCAGGCTCCTGGCCACGATCATCGCCACCGTGGTCGAGACGTCGCCTGCACATGTCCACGGCACCCCGCGCCCGGTCTCACGACCGAGCGCGAAACACGGGGTGACCCCCGGGTCGGCTGCGAACCGAATCTCGGGGACGTGACAGTTCATGGCCCCCGCGTCGACTCCGAGGTCGGCGTCGAGCGCATCGAGCGCCGCCGCCAACCGCACCGATCGCGCTGCATCGTCGTGCCACGGCCCCTCGACATCGAAGCCGGCCTCGACCTCCGACCGCAGCGCGTCGACCTCGTCTTCGGTCACGGCTCGATATCGCCGTGCCACTTCGTCCGGGCCGACGGAGACAAGGCGGATCCCGGTTGCTTCGCGAAGGGCGTCGTCGTCCACGTCGACACAGTCGTAGCCGGCGATGGGTGTCCCCACCCGGGCGATGGTGACTCGACCGAGCCGCGAAGCCAGCCCCGCAGCCCGCACGACCCGGACCACCTCGTCGCCTTCACCTACCACGATCTGATGGACCCGCCCTGCCCGAGCCAGCACGTTGGTGAGCATCGGCGTCCCGACCGTAGCCCCGAGACGGGTGATGTCGGCCGCGCCGAAATCGGCCGGAATCGCCGGCTCTCGCTGCAGTGCCCAGACGACCACCGGGACATCGGCGAGGGCGTCGAGTGCGGCAACGGCGTGGGTCGGGGGCACGGCCATCGACTGGACGACAAGGACGACATCGGCGTTGCCCGCGCCGGCAGTGGCCGCCATCGTCGTCCCTTCGCTCGGACTGCTGACCAGGCCCCGGACGACAACGTCGTGGCCCGCTGCGGTCAGCGTCGCGGCGACGTCGGCCGCGATGGCCTCACGGTCGGCCCGGAACGCGGGCCCCACGCTGCTCTCCCAAAACGTCCAATACGGGACGAGCAGTGCGACCCGGATCGGCTCTGACAGCGGCATGGAATCCGGCCTAGTCTGGAAACGTTACCGACGCAAGCTCTGAGGAGGGTCACCGTGACCGAAGCGAGCATCGAGTTCTCCGAGATACTCGGGCGGCGAGTGCGGCTCGGGTCGTGGGAGGACCAGAAGATCTCGACATACCGCAAGATCGCAGACGCCGTCTCCGATGGAAGCTGGGACCACGCCGCCGATCTGGCCGATTACTTCACCGACGAGGCCAACGTATGTTTCAGCCTCTACCGACAGTGGATCAACCAACTGCAGGGGTTCCTTCGCGACAACGGCGCGACGACCGACGAGGTCGACGCGATCGACGCCGCCATCGTCGCCAAGCTCGACCTGCCCGATGGGACTCCGTGGAACGCCCGCCGCCACTGGGATCGCTATCGCCAGGAACAACGCGCTCTGCTCGGGCACATCTACCGCCAGGAAACAGATGCGGCGTTGACCATGCTGGCGCAGATGAAGGAGACGTGGCGCCAGACCCACGACCGCGACGTCGATCACACCTACGGTCTCATGTCTGCCGCTCAGGAACGGCACGGCGCCCAGGGCATCGCCGACATGTTCCAAGTGGTGTTGGTGCCCCTGTTCTCGTGGCGCTACAACAAGTTCGACATCGACCAGCATCCGTGGGAAGAGGGGCTGGAGACGCTGATGATGGTCGCCTGCGAGGCCATGCGGGGCCACCTGGTCGGACCGGAGCGCACCGGCGACTTCGACCTCGTCGAGACCGACGATCGATTCGTACTCCGATTCGACCCGTGCGGATCGGGTCAACGAACGATCCGTGGCGACTGGATCGAAGGCACGCCGGCGCGCATGGAGCCGCCGTACAACTGGGGGGTATCCGAGGAGGAAGCCTCGTGGAACCACTACACGAAGGGAGTGTGCCTCTACTGCGCCCACTGCATCGTGTTGATGGAGGAGCTCCCCATCGACCGCTTCGGCTACCCCGTACGAGTCATCGATCCGCCCATCTACCCGGACACCGACCGTGACCCCGAAGTGCGCCAGCAGTGCCAGTGGACGATGTTCAAGGACCCGACGGCCGTCCCCGAGGAGGTCTACGTGCGAGTCGGTCGTACCAAGCCGAGCGTGTTCGGCTCGTCGCACTTCGACGCGCCCGAGCTGCCCGATGCCGGGGCGCTGGGCCTGCCCGGCACCGGGTGAAGTTGGCGCACTGATGCGCGCTGCGGTCCTGGCCAGCTACGGCGAACCCCTCGATCTGGTCGACCGGCCCGACCCGCGGCCAGGTGAGGGTCAGGTGGTGGTCGACGTGGCAGCCTGTGGGGTGTGCGGCAGCGATGTGTTCCTGCGCAAAGGGGGCTTCGCATCGACGCTGCCGATCGTCCCGGGCCATGAGGCGTCGGGCGTGGTGACCGAGGTCGGCGCCGGCGTCACGTCGGTGGCTCCCGGCCAGCCCGTGGCCATCTACTACATCGAACATTGCGGGGATTGCGAGCTCTGCCGGGCCGGTCGGGTGAACATGTGCCTGCATGTGCGTCGCATGGGGGTGGACTTCGATGGCGCCTTCGCCGACCGAGTCCTCGTGCCTGCCGAGAACGTCATCGCGGTGAACGCCGACGACGACCCGGCCGCGATTGCGGTTCTGACCGATGCGGTCGCCACGCCCTATCACGGTCTCGTCCGCGTTGGTCGGGCGCGGCCGGACGAGACGGTCGTCGTCTTCGGTATCGGCGGCATCGGGTCGAACGCGGTACAGATCGCCACCCATCTCGGTTGCCGGGTCGTTGCCGTCAGCCGGTCGGAGTCGAAGCTTCGGCTGGCCCAACAGTTGGGCGCCGAGACATGCGTTACCGCCGATGACGATGTCGTCGAGAACGTCCGAGCGGTCTGTGGTCCGGCCGGGCCCGACATCGTCGTGCAAACCGTCGGCTCCGCGGCCGTCGACGAGCAGGCCATCGCGGCGGTGGGCGTCGGCGGTCGGGTCGTGCTCATCGGCGCCAGCCTCGAGCCGTTCCGAGCCCGGGCGGTCGACTTCATCTGGAAGGAGGCGACCGTGCATGGCTCACGAGGCTTCGTTCCCGACGACATCCGCGAAGTCATCGATCTCTATCGTGCTGGCGTGATAACGACCGACCACCTCGTCGCCGATCGCCGACCGCTGGCCGAGGCCAACGCCGCCCTGGCTGATCTCGAGTCCGGCCGGGTACTGCGGTCGGTGCTGGTCTTCGGCGAGGGATGGTCCACCCGGTGAAGCCGCTCCAAGACATCCCGATCGTCGCCCCGTGGACGACGGTCGGTGGGTACTAACGTCCCGCGTCATGGAGATCGCTGAGTTCCAGGCCCTGATGGAGCGCCTCTACGGCCGAGGCGACCGCGACCGCGGATCCCGTCGACCGTCGCGTGGCTCGCCGAGGAGGTCGGCGAGCTCGCCCAGGCAGTCCGGAAGGGCACCGCCGACCAACAACTACACGAGCTCGGCGACGTGTTGGCGTGGCTGTCGTCGCTGGCGAATCAGCTCGGGTTGTCGCTCGAGGATGCGGCGCAGCGGTACGTGACCGACCCGCCCTGACTCAGCTCTCCTCGATGACCACCGATTCGACCATGACGGGGCTGCTCGGTCCGCCGCCCAGGCCACTGGCCGGATCGTCGACGTGGAGCCCGAGGATGGACTCGAGCACGTCGAGGCCCTCGATGGTGCGTCCGAACCTCAGGTAGGTGCCCTGGGAGTCGAGCAGTGCGGTGTCGGGTCCGGCCGAGAAGAAGAACTGCGCGCCCGACGAGTCGGGCCCGGCGCTGCGGGCCATGACGAGATCGCCGGGTTCGTACGTGAACGGGCCGGTGTATTGTCCCGTCGTTGCGTCGGTCACGAACTCGCCACCCTCGTCGGGAATCGTGTAGCCGGGGCCGGGGTCGCTCGGGGTGTTCGTCGTCGGCGCCCCACCCTGGATGATGTCGATCGACGTGTCGGTTCGGAACATCGACGTGCCGTCGTAGTAGCCGTACTTCGCGAGCACGATGAAGTTGTTGACCGTATTCGGCGTCGTCTCGGTGTCGAGCTCGACCCGGATCACGCCCTCGGACGTGTTGAACACGGCGGTGTAGGCGACACCGTCGCTCGTACACGTCGGCGGGGCCTGGGTGAAGCTCGTGGATCGGGGCGAGTCGTCGGTCGGGCACGGGGTCTCGCCCTCGACCGACTCCCCCGGCTCGGGCGGCGCGACCACCGCAACCGTGAAGCCCTCGGGGAGCACGGGGATGTCGGCGGGGTCGACATCGGTGATCGAGCTCAATGCGCTGATGCTGGGTGGCGGCTCGATCTCGGCGCCCTCGGGCACGTACGCGATGGTGAACACCTGAAGGTCTTCGGTGAAGGCGACATCGGCAAGGTTCTCGGTGAAGATCTCGGGCTCGG
>JAOTZB010000289.1 GCA_029861625.1 Acidimicrobiia bacterium | reverse complement strand
GGCCGGTCTCGAGATCGTCCCGCAGGAACAGGTCGGCGGCGCGCCGGACCGCGAAGGTGTCGAAACCGTCGGCGTTCCAGTCGCCGACCATGACGGTGTCAGCGGCCTGACCGAAGGCGAAGACGGTGTCGGCCACGCCGGTGGTGTTGGTGTTGCGCACGAAGAACTCGTTCTGGCGCCGCACCGCGAAGGTGTCGCAGCCATTGCCGTTCCAGTCGCCGACGAACACTTCGTCGGCGGCGCGGCCGTAGCCGATCACCGTGTCGGCGTTCCCGGACTCGACCGTGTTCTTGAGGAAGAAGACGTTGCCGCGCCGCACGGCGAAGGTGTCATCGCCGTCGCAGTCCCAGTCGCCGATGAAGACCTGGTCGCCGACCTTGCCGTAGCCGATGACGCCGAGGTCGTCGCTGGTGACGGTGCGGAGCTCGAAGCGGTTCGCCACCCGCTGGGCGAGGTCGGCGTCGCCATCGCCGTCGAAGTCGCCGGCGACGACATCGGTTCCGGTGCCGGTGAAGCGCACCTCGTGCACGGTGGCGAAGATGAACTCGTCGGCCAGCAGCGCGACCGTGATGTCGACCGGGTCGGGTATCGGCGCGTCGCCCTGGTCGCCGCAGTTCTCGCTGAGGATCGGGGGTGCGGTCTGGTCGGAGCCTCCGTCGAAGCTCTTGACCGGGATGACCTCGCCGCCGAATGCGATGGGCTGATTGACACCGTCGAGCATGATCGCCATGTGGATGTGGCTGCCTGTCGCGTTCCCGGAGTCACCGATGGTGCCGATCTGCTGGCCCTTGGAGACGGGACCGCTGGTAGGCGCATTCTCGAGGTGAGCGACGATGCTCGCCCAGCCGTTGCCGTGGTCGATCTCGGCGTAGTGACCGAGGCCGGAGCCCCACTTGGCCGACGAGACACCGGCCGCGGTCGCCAGCACCGGCGCGCCACGTTCGGCGTTTCCGATGTCGAGACCGCTGTCGAAGTCGGGCGGGTAACCCTCGAAGTCGACGTTGTAGAGGCCGTGGTTGGGCCGGGTCGCGGAGAGCATCGTCTTGCCGCACTCCCACGGGGCCTCGAAGATCGGGGCGTCGATGGCGCCGGCCGTGGTGGCAGCTGAGGTCGGGGCCAGGATCGCGACCATCACGATGGCGAGGACGACGGCCAGGCGGCGGGTCCTCGAGCAGCTGGGCTTCGGCATCAGATGATCTCCAGGAGAGTCGCGCCCGCGGCTCTGCGCTGTTCGAGCTCGCGCATCTCCTGTGGTATCGGGCGTCCTCAGGTGACGGTTGAGCGTTCGTGGAAGTGGGGTTGATCCCACTGCCGGGTTGAAATGACGGAACACAGGGTAGCGACTGCACGCCAGACGTCGACGTATCGGACGTACAAGGGAGCGAACCCGACCCGCAGTCGGTCGGGTTCACGGAAGTCGCCGATCACACCGCGAGCGATCAATGCCTGCACGATCGGATACGCATCGGGGTGCGCGAACGACACCTGGCTTCCCCGCCGCGACGCGTCGGCGGGAGCGACGAGCTCGAACGGTTCGTCGGCGAGGCGCTCGCCGACGAGATCGATGAACAGCTGGGTCAGGGCCATGCTCTTGGTCCGGATCTGGGCCAGATCCACTCCGGCAAACACCTCGAGGGCCTCCTCGAACGCCACCATCGACAGCATCGCCGGCGTGCCGGTCCGCAGTCGTGTCATGCCCGGGCCGGGCTCGAAGCCGCGCGTCAGTGCGAACGGGTCGGCGTGGCCGTGCCAGCCCTCGAGCGGGTGACGGAACTCGGCGTGCAACCGGCGATTGACGTACTGGAACGCCGGAGCGCCCGGGCCACCGCAGAGGTACTTGTACCCGCACCCCACCGCGAAGTCGACATCGTTCAGGTCGAGATCGGCCGCCATCACTCCCGTGGAGTGCGCGAGGTCCCACATGGCGAGAGCGCCCGCCTCGTGGGCCGCCCTGGTGATCGCAGGGAGGTCGAGCACCTCACCTGTGCGGAAGTCGACATGGGACAGGGACACGACGGCGACATCGTCGTCGATCGCGTCGAGCACCGAGCCGGCATCGACCGTGCGGACCTCGAGGCCGTGCACCGCCGCGACCGAGTCGGCCATGTAGAGGTCGGTGGGGAAGTTGCCGAGCTCGGTCACGATCACCGATCGGTCGGGGCGCAGGGCGACGGCACCGCTCAAGATCTTGAAGATGTTCAACGACAAGTTGTCGCAGACCAGTACCTGATCGGGGGCTGCGCCGAGCAGGGGCGCGAGCTTGGCGCCGACCCGATGCGGGCTGTCGAACCAACCGTGCGCGTTCCACGAGGTGATGAGATCGCGGCCCCACTCGTCGTTGATGAACGCGTTCACGCGTTCGGGCACCGACCGGGGGAGCGCGCCGAGCGAGTTTCCGTCGAGATAGACGACACCGTCGGGCAGCGCGAACAGGTCGCGTCGCGCCGCCAACGGATCGGAGGCGTCGAGCGCTTCGCAGTCCTTCTCGGAGATCGGCACGGCTCCGAGGCTAGCGGTGAGCCATCGAAGCCTCGCTGCCGGCGTGGCGCTCGCTCGTGCGTGCGGCCATACACTGGGTCCGTGGCCAACGTGGACGGGGTTGTCGTGGAGTTGCGCGGGTCAGGGCACCACGACCGAGCCGACGCGGCAGCGTCGCTGATCCGCAGGCTGCGAACCGTCGGAGCGGTGACGGTGAGCACCGAACTACGCCCTCGACTGGCCGCCGACGTCGAAGCGATGCTGGACTCCGGCGCCGACGGGGTGATGCTCGGCGGCGAAGCATCGGCCGGCGTTTTCCGACGCGACGGGCGCAACCGCGTCGAACGCGAGTCCGACCTGTCGGCCGCGATCCTGCTTCGCCTGGTTGCCGGCGCTGGTCCCGTGGCCGCGTCGGTCTCCGGGGACGGTCCGCTCGCCGACGACGTGCGTGCCGCCGTCCGCGATTGGGTTCCCGATGAGTGAGACCTCCGCGCCGAGCGAGATCGGCTACGCCCGAAACGGCGACATCCACCTCGCCTTCCAGACGCTCGGAACCGGTGAGCGCGACGTCGTCTTCGACATCGGCGGATTCATCCCGGTTTCGCTCGTGTGGGACTATCCGCCCCTCGCGGCGTTCCTTCGCCGGCTCTCGTCACTCGGGAGGCTCATCATCTACGACCGTCGCGGTGTCGGGTTCTCCGACCCCGTGTCGCGATCGGATCCCGGCACCACGGCGCAGCTGGCCGACGACCTGATCACGGTGCTCGACAGCTGTGAGAGCGCCAGCGCGACGGTCATCGCCGAGGGTTTCAACACTGCGCCGCTCATCGAAGCCGCTGTGACCAGCCCCGATCGTTTCGACGGCCTCGTTCTGTCGGAGCCTGTCGTGCGCACGAGGCGGAGTCCCGACTTCCCCTACGGGGTCGCCGAGGAGAACAGTCAGGCCATCGTTGACGCCGTGTTGGGTGGCGACGAGTCGGAGCTGACCTCGCCCACCCCTGCGGCCGATCGTGACCTCAGGGCATTCCTCGACCGGGCCGGCCGACTCGGCGCGAGTCCCGCATCGGCGCGGGCGATCTACCTGTCGTACGGATCGCTCGACGTGATCCACCGGCTCCACGAGGTCACCCAACCGACGCTGATCCTGTGGCGCCCCGACGCCCTGCTCCTCGGCCGACCGCAGGCGGAGTTCGTCGCGGATGCGATACCCGACTCGAAGATCGTCGCACTGCCGGGCATCGATTTCTTCAGCTTCGCCGGCGACACCGATGCCGTGCTGTCCGAGATCGAGGAGTTCGTCACGGGTGTGCGAGGGGCGGCTCCCGTCGACCGTGTGCTCGGCGTGATGATGTTCACCGACATCGTCGGGTCGACCGAGCTCGCAGCGGAGGTCGGCGACGACCAGTGGCGGTCGCTGCTCGATCAACACGACCAGCTCCTCGGCGAGGCCCTCGATCGTTTCGACGGTGTGATGATCAACGAGGCGGGCGACGGGGTCCTCGCCACGTTCCCGACGCCGAGCCGCGCCATAGGGTGCGCCGGGGCCTTTCGCGCCGCGCTGGCCGGCATCGGGCTGTCGCTGCGCGCAGGCGTCCACGTCGGCGAGGTCGAGCGGCGCGGCGACGACATCGGCGGCATCGCGGTCAACATGGCGTCGCGGATCATGGCAGCTGCCGCGCCCGGCGCGATCTACGTCTCCGACGTGGTGCCATCGCTGGTGCGGGGCAGCGAGGCTGCCTTCGAGTCGGTGGGGATGCTGACGCTTCGCGGCATTCCGGGCGAACACGAGTTGTTCCGACTGCGTGAACAAGAACCCTGATGAGCCGGGTGGCTTCCGGTCTCGACCGGCTGGCGCGCCTGGTCGACCTGCTCGATGGTCTGGCACGGATCGGTGACGACGATTCCCTGGCCGAGATCCGGAGACGAGCCGCGGGTGGCGCGGGCGCCGACGACGCCATGGTCGTCGAGATGGCCCAGCTCGCCTGCACCTTCGACGCCGACGAGGTCGACGGGCTGCTCGCCGGCGCGACGCAGTCGGCCGGCCAGCCCTCCATCGACACCTTCGACGAGCTGTTGGCATGGTGCGCGCTCGTCTCTGGTCCGCAGGCCACGATCGCGCTCGGACTCCTCGGTGCGCCGGAGCACGCGGCGACGCGCGCGACGAGATCAGCGTTCGCCGGCATGCGGCTCGCCGGTCTCCTCGGCCAGCTCGGGTCCGATCATCGAGCCGGCCGCGTGCTGTTGCCGAGGGCCGATCTCGCTCGATTCGACGCAAGTGCCCACGCGCTCGGTGCTGGCGCGGCAGATGGTCCGCTCCGACGTGTCGTCGCGCTCGAGGTCGCGCGTGTGCATGGGCTCCTCGACGCGACGGTCGGAGTCCTCATGGTTCTCGCCGCCGCCGAGCGCCCGGCGCTCGCGCGCCACGGCGCCCTGGCTCGGGCGCGGCTCCACGCGATCGAACGGGCCCGCCAC
>JAOTZB010000038.1 GCA_029861625.1 Acidimicrobiia bacterium | reverse complement strand
CACGGTGGGAACCGTCACCGACAACGACGACGGCACCTTCGGCTACGACCCGGACGGGAACTTCGAGTCCCTCGCCGCGACCGAGACAGCGGTCGACACCTTCGAGTACACCGCGGGCGACGGCAACGGCGGCAGCGACACCGCAACCGTCACCATCACGGTCTTCGGCGTGAACGACGCGCCGACCGCGACCGACGACGACATCGGCACCGATCCCGGGTTCACGGTCGGCGAGGACGGTCCGGCGATCACCACTCCCGACGTGCTCGCCAACGACACCGATCCCGACGCGAGCGACGTCTTGGAGATCGAGGGCGTCGACACGACAGGCACGGTGGGAATCGTCACCGACAACGGCGACGGCACCTTCGAGTACGACCCGGACGGGAACTTCGAGGTCCTCGACGACGGTGACTCCGACACGACGTCGTTCGACTACACGGCGCGAGACGGCAACGGCGGCAGCGACGTCGCGACCGTCACGATCACCGTCACGGGGGTGAACGACGAGCCGTCGATCACGTCGCCTGCGGCTGTGAATGCGGCCGAGAATCAGACGGCGGTCGTCGACGTGCAGTCGACCGATCCCGAGGGTGACACCGAGGGTGCGGGGTTGACGTACGGCATCACGGGTGGTGCCGATCAGGCGAAGTTCTCGATCGTGGCGGCCACTGGCGTGTTGACGTTCTCGGCTGCGCCCGATTTCGAGACGCCGACCGATGCCGGTGCCGACAACGTCTACGACGTGCAGGTCACGGTCACCGACTCCGGCGCGCTGACCGACGTGCAGGACATCGCGGTGACCGTCACCGATGCGAACGAGCCGCCCGTGCTGGTCAACATCGCCGATCAATCGGGCGACGAGCTGACACTCTTCTCGTTCACGGCGACGGCGACCGACCCCGACCTTCCCGCGCAGACGCTCACGTTCTCGCTCGACGACGGGCTCACCGGATCGGTGCCGATGGGTGCGGCCATCACCGGTGGCGGCAGTTTCACCTGGACTCCGTCGGAGGCGCAGGGCCCCGGTACCTACACGTTCGACGTGGTCGTCACCGACAACGGCATGCCAGTCCTCGACGACTCCCAGACGTTCACGATCACCGTCGAAGAGGTCAACGTGAATCCGTCCGACGGTGACGAGGGCACGGCGGGTGCGCCGGAGTACAGCGCCATCAGCGGCGTCCCGATGTTCGTCTCGGGCGGCACGGCGACCGGACCTACCGTCAGCACCTCGAGCACGACCAACCTGCTCGACAACGCGACCGACAGCGACCTTCCTGCCCAGACGCTCAGTGCCGTTGCGGCCACCGGCTCCACCAGCCCGGCCGGCTCGGGAACATTCGAGGTGTTCGCCGACGGCACATTCACCTACTCGCCGCCGATCGGGTTCGAAGGCGTGGCCAGCTTCACGTACGGCGTGAGCGACACGGTCGGCTCCGACACGTCGACAGCGTTCATCGACGTCGCCGACACCGTCTGGTTCGTCGACGACGTGAACGGCAGCGACGCCACCGGCGACGGCACGTTCGGGAAGCCGTTCGCCTCGTTGGCGCCGTTGTCCACGGGCGGCGCGGCCGACGCCGCCGATGGCGCCGGCGACTTCATCTACGTGTTGACCGACGACGGCGCCACCGCAGGCGGCATCGTCCTCGAGACCGACCAGAAGCTCATCGGCAACGCGGTCGACCTCGTGGTCGGCATGGACACGCTCGTGACCGGCGTCGGCGGGAACGGACCGACCGTCAACGCTGCCGCCGGTACCGCGATCGATCTGAGCACCGGGAACACGGTACGTGGCCTCAGTGTGGTCGCCGGTGCCGGAACCGCCATCGACGGCACAGCCGGCGTCGGAACACTCACCGTGAACACCGTCGCCGCGGTCACCGCGTCGGGCGGGCCTGCGGTCGACATCAACGGCGGCACCCCGACGGTGAGCACGGGCACCGTGAGCTCTACCGGCTCCGCGACCGGAGGGGTCAACATCCAGAACACGGCTGCCGGCTCCTACGTCTTCGACGGTGTCACCATCACGACCACGGGCGGTACCGGATTCCGCGCGGTCTCGGCGGGTTCGGTCGCCGTCACGGGCACCACGAACACTGTGGCCTCGACGTCGGGCCTCGGCATCGACATCTCCAACACCACGATCGCCGCGGGCGGCGTTACCTTCGCCAGCGTGTCGGCTAGTGGGGGGACGCAGGGGATCGTGCTCAGCGGCACCGGCTCGACCGGCACCTTCACCATCACCGGCGACACCGGCACCACCGTGAACGCGTCGGGGGGCACGATCCAGAACACCACCGGCGACGGCATCTCGCTCACGAACGTGTCAGACGTCGGCTTCGACCAGGTGAGGATCGACAACGCCGATCGTCACGGGATCTTCGGAACGTTGGTGAACGACTTCTCGTTCACCAACGGCGAGGTGCTCAATCAAGGTGATGCCGACAACGAGAACGCCATCGACTTCTCGACGGCTGCCACGGCGAACCTCACCGGCACGGCCACCATCAGCGGCACCATCATCACGAACTTCCACGACACGGGCATCGACATCGCCAACAACAGCGGATCGTTGACCCTGACCATCGACAGCTCCACGTTCGACGACAACCACGACATGAACGGGGCCGAGGCAATCGTCATCGAGTCGACCGGTACTGCCTCCATCTCGGCCGATGTCACCGACAACTCGTTCGACGACATCGAGAACGACGCGGTTGCGATCCGCGCCGCGGGCAGCGGCGCGACCCACGACCTGAACATCACCGGCAACACGTCGATCAACGGTGGTGGCCCCGACAACTTCCCCGGTGGTGGCGACCTGCTGATCGACGTGGCCACCGCCGCGAGCGTGACGTTCGACGTGCAGGGCAACGAGATCCTCGACTCGCCGCTCGGCAATGGAGTCACCATCACCGGCGCCGGGAACGCGGAGGGCCGCATCGGCGGCCCGCTCCCGGCCGACGGGAACACCTTCAGCGGCCTCGGCGGGTCGGGTGTTCGGATCGACGTGGGCAATGACGGCGTCGGCACCGGCGTCCGGACGATCCTCGTGCAGAACAACGACATCGGGGTCGACAACACGTTGACAGCCGGAGGCCCCTTCAACGGCCTCGGCACCGACGGCATCGCGACGCTGCACCGCGACAGCAGCGGCAGCCTGAACATCACGATCGAGGACAACACGATCTCGAACATCACCAACCAGGCGATCGACGTGTTCACCGACGAGGACATCGGTCTCGGCGGCACCAACCCCACCAGCAGCATCCGGATCGCAGACAACACGTTCACCGGTCTCGGCGACGACGCCATCGAGGTCGACACCGACGAGACCGCCAACGCCTGCCTGCACATCTTCGGGAACAGCAACGGTGCGGCCGGCAGTCCGGGCACCTTCGATCTCGATCAACGCGGCGATCCCCTGACGGTCCTGCAGATAACGCAGGCGAGCACTGCGGCGCTGTCGACCGACAACACCGGCGCCACGGTCGTCCCGACCGGCACGATCACATTCAACGGTATGTGCCTCAACCCGACCCTTCCGGCAAACTCCTGACATGGCCGAACCCTTCCTCGCCGAGATCCGACTCTTCGGGTTCAGTTTCCCGCCCCGTGGTTGGGCCCTGTGCGACGGGCAGATCCTGCCCATCGACCAGAACCAGTCACTGTTCTCGCTGCTCGGCACGACCTACGGCGGCGACGGCCGGACCACCTTCGCCCTGCCCGACCTGCGAGGCCGCACGCCGGTTCACCGCGACTCCGGGGCGGGGTATTCGCTCGGAGCCAAGGCCGGTGAGGAAGGCCATCCACTGACGGTGGCCGAGATCCCGTCGCACACCCACACACTCCAGGGATCGTCGGCGAACGCGAACGCTACGAGCCCCGCCGGTGCCGTGTATGCACGCGCGGCAGCAACCGTCTACCGAGATCCGGCATCGAACCCCGTGCCGATGAACGCGGGGGCGATCGCGAACGCGGGAACCGGTCAGCCCCACGACAACATGCAGCCGTTCCTGACGGTCAGCTACTGCATCGCTGTCACCGGCACCTTCCCGTCCAGGAACTGAGGTCGACGCACCGTGACCGACACATTCATCGGCGAGATCAAGATGTTCGGCGGAGGGTTCGCGCCGCGAGGTTTTGCCTTCTGCGACGGCCAGCTCCTCACGGTCTCACAGAACGAGCCGCTGTTCTCGCTTCTCGGCACGACCTACGGCGGCGACGGCCGGACCACCTTTGGGCTTCCCGACCTCCGCGGCCGGCTCCCGATCCACCAGGGCGCCGGACCAGGGCTGACGAGTCGACAGATCGGCGCCAAGAGCGGCCTCGAGGCCGTGACGGTGTCCGGCCCCCAGCTCCCCGTGCACACCCATGGGTTGCAGGCGTCGAGCGACCCGGCGAACGAGGCGCAACCCAGCGGCGCCGTTCTTGCCGATGCCGCGGCCGATGTCTACATCGACGGCACGCCCGACCTCGCCATGAATGCGGCCGCGATCCTGCCGAGCGGCGGGGGACAGTCGCACGACAACGTGATGCCGTACAGCGTCATCAACTACATCATCGCGCTGACCGGGATCTTCCCGAGTCGGAACTGAGGACACTCATGGCCAGTCCGTACGTCGCCGAGATCCGGATCTTCGCAGGCAACTTCGCACCTCGCGGCTGGGCGTTCTGTGAGGGCCAGCTCCTCCAGATCGCGCAGAACACCGCGTTGTTCTCGTTGCTCGGCACGACCTACGGCGGCGACGGGCGCACCACATTCGGTCTCCCCGACCTGAAGGCCCGCGGAGCGATGCACGAGGGAAACGGGCCGGGGCTGACATCGCGCCGCCTCGGAGAGAAGGGCGGACAGGCCACGGCCACCTTGAACGCCACCCAGATGGCCGGACACAGCCATACGCTCGTCGGGTCGTCGGGGGAGACCGACGAGGAGGGCACGTCGAACCCTGCAGGCGCGACCACTGGCGTGGTCACGGCCAGCACCTCGATGTACGGCCCGACCACGAGCCTCGGCGCCATGTCACCGTCAGCGATCGACTCCGTGGGCGGGGGCCAGGTGCACAACAACGTGCAGCCCTACATCGCCCTCAACTTCATCATCGCGCTCCAGGGTGTGTTCCCCTCGCCGAACTGATCGCCGGCAACGCGTGGTGTCGCCGGTCGTCGAGCTCCGACCGGTGGAGCCCGGCGACGACGATTTCCTCCGCGGCCTCTACGCGACGACTCGAGCCGACGAGATGGTCGCCACCGGGTGGGATCCGGCGCAGGTCGCCTCTTTCCTCGACATGCAATGGCGCGCCCAACACACCGCCTACGCGCGTCGCCATCCGACATCGGACCACGCCGTCATCGTCGCCGACGGCCGTGCAGCCGGCCGGCTCTGGGTCGCTCGTGGCCCGAGCGAGATCCGCATCGTCGACATCTCGCTGTTGCCGGCCGAGCAAGGTCGTGGAATCGGAACGCAGCTCCTCGAGGAGCTGCAGGCAGAAGCGAAGGAGAGCGATCGGGTGCTCACGTTGTCCGTTGCGTCCGACAACGCGCGGGCCCGTGCCCTCTACTTGCGGCTCGGGTTCGACGTCGTGGCCGTCGAGGCCGGCTACCAGCTCATGGAGTGGGTGCCCGAGGGTGGATGACGAAGCTCACGACAGGCCGAGCACGAGGCCGGCCTGGCCGAGGTGATATGTCACCATGACCGCCACCCGGCCGTGTCGGATGTCGGCGACGAAGCGGGTCCAGCCGATCAGTGCGTCGGAGACATAGAAGAGGAGTGCGCCGGTGATGATCCAGGCCTCGGTGGTGCCGATGGCAGCCGCGACCATGATCGAGATCACGACGACGTAGCCAGCCACTGGCGTGTGGAGGGGGCCCGGTGCGCCGGCGATGATCCGGCGACCCAGCACGAAGATGGCAATCAGCGCGGCGGCGCTCCCGACCGCGAGGGCGGGAAGGCTGGTGGCGCGCACGACCATGCCCACGACATAGGCCACATGGGCGAGCAGGAAGGCCGAAAGTCCCGCGACGAAGCGGTCGCGGGGGAGCATCAGCGCGACGTCACCGACCAGTGACAGGCACAACGCGACGAGGAACCAGGCCCGCTGTGTGCGGTCGGCAGGGTCGATGGCCGCCGCGGCGCCGATGAGCAACACCAATGTGAGTGGTTTCGCGACGTACTCGACCCGGCGGCGATCGGTGGCGACGGCCCACCAGTCGACGAGCGCGACGAGACCGGCCGCAGCCAACGAGGTGGCGGCGACCGCGTTCACCCCTCGGGCTCACCTCCGGCGATGTGTCTCACCGTGAGCTCATGCGGCGTCGTGATCGGTCGGCAACAGGTTGAAGACCGCCTCGTACCGGGTTGCCTCGTCGGTGGCCGCGACGGGAACCAAGAAGACGTCGATCGCCTCGTCGGTGCCGTGGCGGAGCCTGCTGATGCCCTGTTGCAGCATCGGTGCGGCCGGTCCTTCGAATTCGAGCGAGTAGTTGGTGTCGGACCCGGTCACGGTGTGCAGGACGAGTGTCAGCTCGGTGTCGACGACCGCGAACTGCTCGTCGACCAGTTCCGACCACTCGGCTCTCGTCGGGTACTCGGACACCGGTGGTCAGGAGCCGGATGGAATCGCGACTTGTCGGAACGTCAGATGGTCGGAGTCGAGCCCGAGGAGCGTGTCGGCGGTGACATCGTCGAACTGTTCGAGGATCTCGGCCCCCTTGCGCACCGTGACCGTGAACTGCTCGCCGGCGCCGATGATGACCGATATGGCCGCGTCGTGGTCGATCGCGAATGCGTAGGGCACGAATCCTGCGCCGTCTCGGGTTGCCACGAACAGCAGCGTCCCGGAGCCGGCTGCAACGGCGCCCGCGGCGAGCGCCCCGGTGGCGAACCGTCGCCGACTGATTCGGGCGGCGACCGTGGCGGATTCCGGGGTGAACATCACGCTGATGATAGTCGACGGACCCGTGCCGGACGGGTACTGGCGATCCCCCGGATCGGGACGCCGCGACGGCCCGCCGGGGCTCTCAGCTCGCCTGCCCCGAGTCGGGCGTCACCATCATGACACCGCTGTCGACCACCTCGAACATCGACCCCTCGAGGGCGCCCAGAGTGTGGAGGTCGTCGTTGTCCCAACGAGGGTCGGGGGTGCCCGAGATGAACCATCGTGAGCCGTTGTCGGCGATGATCACACCGTGGGTCTGCATCGCCTCTGCGATCACCGAGGCCTGGGGGCCGAGCCCGCTCAGGTCGGCATCGCTGCGCAGCCGCAGCCATGTTCCCATCGGGGGAAGGGTCGTGTCGGCCGACTCGCCGGCCTGGTGGCGCGCCGGCCATACGTAGCTGGTCCGGGTTCGGGGCACGGTCATGCGGATGGCGTGGTCGATGTCACCGGCGGCGACCTCGTCGTACTGCACGAGTCCGGGCAGGATGGCCAGACCCGCGGCGTCGGCCGACGTCCATCCGGCCGGACGCAGTGTGTTCGACCGGAGGTCGAAGACGGCGCCGGAGCCGGCATCCCAACCACCGTTTCCGTCGGCGACGGCACGGAACACCTCGTAGAGCACGCATGCGTCCTCGTCAACGACCAGGAGGTGACGGTCGGATCCACCCTCGATCGGCGCGTCCGGAGGAATCGGGTAGGGCCCGGGGTCGCTCTCGTCGGCGAACTCGAAGGTGATCGGTACCCGAGGCTGGCCGGCGCCGACCGTTGTGAACGGGATCCCGATCGGGCTCCCGGCCCACAGGCCGCTCCCGAAATCGGCGTGGACGGCGGCGCTCGCTCCGATGGTCGCGACGAACGTCGCCGACCGCGAGTGGAGCGCGAGGTCGGCGACATCGGCGTGCCAGAAGCTGTCCGCGGGTGCGAGCGGACACGGGTCGTCGTCGATGCCTGCAGCTTCCGACCGTGTCACGGCGAAGGTATCGACGCCGTCGCCGTCCCAGTCGCCGACGAGGAGGGTGTCGGTCGCCCTGCCGTATCCGATGGTGGTCGTGGCCGGGCCCGAGACGAAGTCGTCGCGGATGAAGATTAGCTTGGCGCGTCGGACGGCGAAGGTGTCGATGCCATCGGAGTCCCAATCACCGACGAGAACCTCGTCGCCGGCCCGGCCGTAGCCGAATACCACATCGGCAGGTCCCGAGCTGACCGAGCTCCGCACGAAGAAGACATTGCCGCGCCGGACGGCGAAGGTATCGACGCCGTCGCCGTCCCAGTCGCCGACGAACACCTCGTCGCCGGCCTTGCCGTACCCGAGCGTGATGTCAGCCGGGCCCGCGGCGATGCGGTTGGCCAGATGGAACACGTTGCCGCGCCGGACCGCCAGCGTGTCGGTGCCGTCGCCGTCCCAGTCGCCGACGAACACCTCGTCGCCGGGCGTGCCGAAACCGACCGTCACCGAGCCCAGGCCACGCTCGTCGGCCAGGGTGAACACGTTGCCGGTGCGTGACCCGAATCCTGTCCGACCGTTTCCCTCCCAGTCGCCCGTGAGTGTGGTTCCGGTCGGGTCGCCGAAGACGAAGTCGTAGTCCGCCGGCCCCGACACGATGCTGTTGGCGACGAAGATCCGCTGCACCCTGTCGGTGGGCCCGTCGCCGGCGACGGCGATCGGTGCGATCGTGGCGCTCGCCACGACGATCGCGAGGAGCGGGGTAACTCGGCCCAGCGCGGCCCGGATGCACATCGGAGAACCTCCCTGCCTCGTTGCGCGCGTCCGATCCATTGTGGCCCGTCCTTCGCCCGAGCCGGGACCTTCGACCCTATGTCACGGAGATCTGGAGTTGTTGAGTGAAGAACTGGAGGAATCAGGATGCGACTCGAGCTCAACAAGCGCACCGAACTGGCGCTCAGGGCCCTCGAGGTGCTGGCCTCGTCACCCTCACGGGTCAAGGGCGCAGACCTGGCCGGACGGATCGACTCGACGGTGGCCTTCGTGCCCCAGGTCGTGGCTCCGCTGGTCGGACGCGGGTGGGTCTCCTCCGAACCAGGTCCACTCGGCGGTTATGAGCTCCGGACACCACTGGACGAGGTGGCCGTGCTCGAGCTGATCGAGGTGATGGAGGGCCCGACCGACACCGGAACATGCGTGCTCAAGGGACGGGAGTGCGCTGCCGACGAACCCTGCGCGCTCCACGAGCCATGGACACGAGCCCGTGCCGCGCTGATGGCCGAACTGACCGCCACATCGATCGACGACATACACGGATCGTCCACAACGAGGAGGACGCGAACATGAAGAACCGGATGAGGAACGCCATCCTGGTGCTCGTGCCGCTGGCCATGTTGGCCGGTGCGTGCAGCACGGGCGACCCTGGCGAGGTTGCGTTCAGCGGCGACCTACCCGAGGTGGAGCTGGTCGAGCTCTCCGGCGACACGTCGGGTTCGATCATCCCCGAGCTGGTGCCGAAGGCCGAGCTGGCACCCGCCGATGCCGACGAGCAGCACCTTTCGTACGCGCCCGATGTCCCGCCCCCGATCGAACGAAGTGACCAGCGGGTGTTCGACGTGCACCTCGAGGTGCTCGAGGGCGTCTGTCCGCTGGACCCGGAGAACAACGTCAGCTTCGACATGTGGGGCTACCGCGTCGAGGGGGACGACGAGGTCGTCTGCGGCTCGCCGGGACCGATCCTGCGCGGTCGCGTCGGGGATCTGGCCCGCATCACGCTCACGAACCTGCTCGACAACAACAACCCGCACAACATCGATTTCCATGCGGTGACCGGGCAGGGCGGCGGGGCCGCCGATCTCACGGTCGCACCCGGCGAGACGGCGACGATCGAAGTCCGGCTCCTCTACCCGGGAGCGTTCATGTACCACTGCGCGTTCGGTGATGTTCCCGAGCACATCGCCCATGGGATGTACGGCATGTTCATCGTCGACCCCGAGGAGCCACTCCCCGAGGCCGAGCACGAGTGGGCTGTCATGCAGTCCGAGTGGTATGTGACCGAGCCCGACGAGACCGGTCTGGTCGAGCTCGACCGTGACGCCATGTTCGCGGAGGAGCCGAGCTTCGTCACCTTCAACGGCCGCACCGATGCGCTCGTTGGCGACAATGCCTTGCGAATGCAGGTGGGCGAACGAGCCCGCATCTACATGGTGAACGAGGGGCTCAACCTCGACTCGAACTGGCACCCCATCGGGTCGCACTGGGACACCGTGTATCCCGAGGCGGCCACACACCCGGTGAACAACGTGATCCGCGGCTCACAGTCGACCTTGGTGGTCGCCGGCGGTGGGACGGTCACCGAGCTGATCGGCCAGGTCCCGAGCACGATCATCCTCGTCGACCATGCCCTCGTCCGGACCTTCTACAAGGGCGCCATTGGGCAGGTGATCGTCGAGGGCGAGGCCAACGAGGAGATCTTCTCGACCGGGGTCTCGACGGCGGGTGAGGAGGTCGCGGCAGAACCGGCCGAGGGCGGAGACGACGGCGCCGCCGAGGAGGCCGAAGCTCCGCCGGCTGCGTCCGACGAGCCGGTCGAGACCGACGAGGTCGCGATCACCGAGGGTGCGTGGGATCCCGAGAACGCCGCGACGGCCTACAGCCCGCCGGTCATCCGGGTCACCCAGGGCACGACCGTGACCTGGAGCAACGCCGATTCGGTCCTGCACACGGTCACCGCCGGCACATCGGACGGACGGGTCGGGGACCCGAGCGGCGAGTTCGACTCGAGCGACATGCTCGCCGGCGACACGTTCTCGTTCACCTTCGACGACGTCGGTGAGTTCCCCTACTACTGCGTGCCCCACCCCTGGATGACGGGGCTCGTCATCGTCGAGGCGGCCTGAGCCGACGTGCGCCGTCGCCGTCAGGTCGTTCAGCCCGCCTGGCGGGCAACGGCCTCGGCGGCGGCCTTCGCGGCCTCGGCGTCACCGACGTATCGCTCGTCGACCGGCATGTGGTCGACGGGGCGGCCGTCGGCGCCGATGTCGTAGCGCAACGGCATGCCGGTGGGGATGTTCAGGCCGGTTATCTCGTCGTCGCCGATGCGGTCCAGATGTTTCACCAGTGCCCGCAGGCTGTTGCCGTGCGCCGCGATCAGCACCGTGGCACCGGTGTGGAGGTCGGGCACGATCCAGTCGTACCAGTACGGCAACATGCGGTCGACGACATCGGCCAGACACTCCGATTTCGGCAACAGCTCGGGCGGGATCGCCGCGTACCGGGGGTCGGCGTCGGGGTTGTACGGGTTGTCGTCGGCGATCGGTGGCGGCGGGGTGTCGTAGCCGCGCCGCCAGGCCATCAGCTGCTCGGCGCCGTGCTTCTCCTTGGTCTCGGCCTTGTCGAGTCCGGTGAGATCGCCGTAGTGCCGCTCGTTCAGGCGCCAGCTGCGTCGTACCGGGATCCACGATCGACCCATACCGTCGAGCGTGATGTTCGCGGTCCGAATCGCCCGCACCTGCAGTGACGTGTGGACGATGTCGGGTTCGAGGCCGGCGTCGCCGAGCACGGCTGCGGCTCCACGGGCCTCGGCCTCGCCCTGTTCGGTGAGGTCGGCGTCGTACCAGCCGGTGAACTGATTGCTCTTGTTCCACTCGCTCTGGCCGTGGCGCAACAAGATCAGACGGGACGTCATGGGCTCAACGTAGCCGAGAACGCCGGCGAGCCCGGCCGACACTTCCCGACCCGTCGCCCGGCGCCGAACCCTCACACAAGGCACTCAAGTTTTCGAACGAAATGGCGTGAGGTATGGAATAGACGGGATATGCGGGCGTTACGATCGTCTGTACACACCCAGCAGCCCGGCGCGCAAGGGCGACGCCGAATCTCACAGGAGAGCACCACATGGCCAAGGCCGTCGGAATCGACCTCGGTACCACCAACTCGGTGGTCAGCGTCTTGGAGGGCGGTGACCCCGTCGTCATCGCAAACGCCGAGGGCAGCCGGACCACTCCGAGCGTCGTCGCCTTCTCGAAGGATGGCGAGGTTCTCGTCGGTGAGGTCGCCAAGCGTCAGGCGATCACCAACCCCGACCGCACCATCCGGTCCGTGAAGCGCCACATCGGTACCGACTGGTCCGTCGACATCGACGGCAAGGACTACGCAGCCCAGGAGATCTCGGCGCGGGTCCTCCAGAAGCTCAAGCGCGACGCCGAGGCATATCTCGGCGACGAGGTCACCCAGGCGGTCGTCACCGTTCCCGCCTACTTCGACGACGCCCAGCGCACGGCGACAAAAGAGGCCGGCGCCATCGCCGGCCTCGAGGTGTTGCGCATCATCAACGAGCCGACGGCGGCGGCGCTCGCCTACGGCCTCGACAAGGACAGCAACGACCAGACCATCCTCGTGTTCGACCTCGGCGGCGGCACCTTCGACGTGTCGGTGCTCGAGATCGGCGACGGTGTGTTCGAGGTCAAGAGCACGTCGGGCGACACCAGCCTCGGCGGCGACGACTGGGACGAATCGGTCATCGACTGGCTCGTGACGTCGTTCAAGAACGACCACGGCGTCGACCTCGGCAACGACAACATGGCCATGCAGCGCCTCAAGGAAGCGGCCGAGAAGGCCAAGGTCGAGCTCTCCCAGACCCAGCAGACCCAGATCAACCTGCCGTTCATCACCGCGACCGCCGACGGGCCGTTGCACCTCGACTACTCGCTCAACCGCTCGAAGTTCCAGGAGATGACCGCCGAGCTCATCGACCGCTGCAAGAAGCCGTTCGAGCAGGCGATCTCCGACGCAGGGCTGGCCAAGGGCGAGATCGAACACGTCATCCTCGTCGGTGGTTCCACCCGCATGCCGGCGGTCGGCGAGCTGGTCCAGTCGCTCACCGGCACCGAGCCCAACAAGACCGTCAACCCCGACGAGGTCGTCGCGGTCGGCGCTGCCATCCAGGCCGGTGTGCTGAAGGGCGAGGTCAAGGATGTGCTTCTCCTCGATGTCACGCCGCTGGCGCTCGGCATCGAGACCAAGGGTGGCGTCATGACCCGCCTCATCGAGCGCAATACGACCATTCCCACCCGCCGGACCGAGAAGTTCACGACCGCCGACGACAATCAGCCCTCGGTCGAGATCCACGTGCTCCAGGGCGAGCGAGAGATGGCGCAGTTCAACAAGACGCTCGGCAAGTTCCAGCTCGTCGATCTTCCGCCGGCCCTCCGAGGTGTTCCCCAGATCGAGGTCACCTTCGACATCGACGCCAACGGCATCGTCCACGTCTCGGCCAAGGACCTCGCCACGGGCAAGGAGCAGTCGATCACCATCACCGGCCAGTCGTCGCTCGACAGTGACGTCATCGACCAGATGGTGAAGGACGCCGAGGCCCACGCCGACGAGGACAGGGCTCGTCGCGAGGAGGCCGAGGTCCGCAACCAGGCCGACACGCTCGCCTACTCGGTCGACAAGCAGCTCAAGGAGCAGGGCGACAAGCTCTCCGACGACGAGCGGTCGGCGGTCGAGTCGGCCCTCGATGCGGTGAAGACCGCGCTCGATGGCAGCGACACCGAAGCCATCAAGACGGCGACCGAGGCCTTGTCGAACGAGTTCCAGGTCGTGTCACAGCGCCTCTACGAGGCTGCCGCGCAGGATGCGGCGGCCGCGACCGACCCGACTGACGCCGACGACGAGACGGGCGCCGACGACATCGTCGATGCCGAGATCGTCGACGAGGACGAGGCGTGACCGCCGAGTCCGATGTCGAGTCGACGATCGAAGAGCCCGGCTCGGTCGGCGGCGCCGACGATGGCGCTCCGCCCGAGTCGGCAGATGCCGGAGCCGCCGACCCCGAGCTCGACGGTCGCCCGCTGAGCGTCGAGGTGCTGATCGACGACCTCGACAAGGTCACGGCCGAACGCGACGGTCACCTCGACGACCTGCGTCGGGTCTCGGCGGAGTTCGCGAACTTCCGCAAGCAGGTCGACAGGCGCAACTCCGATGTCGTGCAGCAGGCTGCCGCCGGGCTCGTCGTCAAGTTGTTGCCCGTCCTCGATGCGTGCGATGCCGCCCTGGACCAGGGTGCAACCGATGTCGAGCCGATACGCATGGCGATGCTCGAGACCCTGAAGAAGGAGGGTCTCGAACCGCTCGACGTGCTCGGTGCGCCGTTCGACCCCGAGTCGCACGAAGCCGTGCTCACCGAGGAGGGCGACGGCGAGCCCGTCGTCACCGAAGTGCTGCGGACGGGCTACGCGCTGCGCGGGCGCGTGGTTCGCCCGGCCATGGTGAAGGTCCGAGGCTGAATCGTGTCACACTCGTCGCGCCGATCGGCCCGACGACGGTGACCACGGACGACAGCGTTCGCACCGCTTCGGTCCGAAGGGCGATCACCCGTGGGGGTTGGTGCTTCTTCGGGCCGACTCTGCGAGAGTCATAGGCGTGGAAGCCCGACAGGAATGGCTCGAGGAGGACTACTACGCCGAGCTGGGCGTGAACGCGGGCGCAACCGCCGACGACATCACGAAGGCCTATCGCAAGCTGGCGCGTGAGCTCCACCCCGACACGAATCCCGGCGACGACGCGGCCGAGGAACGCTTCAAGCGGGTGTCGACTGCCTACGACGTCCTGAGCGATGCCGAGAAGCGGCGCAGCTACGACCAGCTCCGCCGATTCGGTGGTCCCGGTGGTGGTCGGCAGGGGTACACCTTCGACTTCGACAACGGCGATGCCAGCCTCGACGATCTTCTCGGCGGCATGTTCGGCACGGCCGGACCGTTCACCGGGGGCCGGCGTTCGGGTGGCACGGTGTTCACCAACATGGGTGGCCGGAACGCGCCGGCGAGAGGCGCCGACCAGGAGGCGACGCTGCGTTTGTCGTTCGCCGAGGCCGCCACGGGATTCACGACCAACGTGACGGTCGGCGACAGCAGCGGCTCGCGCGACATCAAGGTCCGCATTCCCGCCGGGGTCACGGACGGTCAGCAGCTCCGACTTCGGGGCCAGGGTGGAAAGGGGCGAGGCGGTGCGCCCGACGGTGACCTCTTGGTCAAGGTCAACGTCGACGACCACCCGATGTTCGGTCGCTCGGGCACCCACCTCACCGTCCGCGTTCCGATCTCGTTCCCGCAAGCGGTCCTGGGTGGCGAGGTCGACGTCCCCACGTTCGACGGCAACACCGTCAAGTTGCGGATCCCGGCCGGGACCGGCTCGGGGCGCACGTTCCGCGTCAGGGACAAGGGGGTTCGAACCGACAGGGAAACGGGCGACCTGCTCGTCACCGTCGACATCGAGGTGCCCGACCACACCACGCCCGAACAAGCCGCCGCGCTCCAGGCCTATGCCGAGCTGTGCACCGAACGCCCCGACGCCGCTCGGGGAGCCGAGTGATGGATCCGAGGGGACGCGACCGAGCGGTCTACGTCATCTCGGTGGCCGCGGAGCTCGCAGGAGTGCATCCCCAGACACTGCGCGTCTACGAGCGCAAGGGTCTCGTCGATCCGGCCCGCACCGGCGGTGGGAGTCGCCGATACTCCGATGCCGACATCGAGTTGCTCCAACGGATCCAGGAGCTCACCAACGACGGCTTGAACCTCGCCGGTGTCAAGAAGGTGTTGGCCCTGGAGGGACGCATCGCCTCGCTCGAACAACAGCTCGTCGAGCTTCGCAGTTCGATCGCCGATCACGATCGGCATCCGGTCAGGGTCAACCAGAGCATCATGGTGTACGACGAGCGCGATGCCGGGAGTCGACGGCGGCGCTAGGCAAGCACTGGGTAAATAGTGCTGAGCCGGTCCGAATGACCCAGGCGGAAACGCTCAAGTATTTGGTCCATACTGCCGATCTGAGGCCCATGACCATCCTCGAATCGGACGCCGTCGCGGCGTCGCAAACCCCCATGGGCGGCTGGACACGTACCGAGCTCGGTGGCATTCCGGCCTATGTTCTCGACACACCCGGCCCGCCCAGGGGTGAGCTGATCTTCCGTGTCGGACGAGCCGACGAGAGCCTGCCGACCACGGGTTTGTCCGACCTGGTCCGGAGGATGGCGCTCGGCTTCACCGATGCGCCGCTCGATCTGACATCGAGCGTGACCGGCTCGACGACGAGCTTCGGGTTCGATGCGACGTCGACCGACCTGGCAGCGACCTTCGCCGAGCTCGGCGAACGACTGTCCATGCCCGACCTCGACCGCATCGACGACGCACGCGATGCGATCCGCGACGAACAGAACGGTCGCGACCTCGACGAGATCGCTGCGATCTCCCGGGCTCGATTCGGGCCTCGGGGTCAGGGTCTCGCCGCATTCGAGCCGTACGGGCTCGAGCGCGCCGGCGGCGAGGAGATGCGTGCGTGGCACAGCCGGTACTTCACCGCCGCGAACGCAGTGCTGTGGATCGTCGGTGAGGTTCCGACGGACCTCGACTTCGGCCTCCGCGAGGACGGAGAA
This sequence comes from Acidimicrobiia bacterium, assembly GCA_029861625.1. Taxonomy (GTDB): domain Bacteria; phylum Actinomycetota; class Acidimicrobiia; order Acidimicrobiales; family JAHEJN01; genus JAOTZB01. Next base: position 2,192 of record JAOTZB010000038.1, on the reverse strand, counting down.
CGTCGACCGCTCGCCGAAGCCAAGGGCCTGCCCCATCCGTTCCCGGCCTGGGTGTCGTCGAACAACGCTCGCGTCGCGCTCGCGGTCCAGGCGCTCGAGTCGCCCGCACTCGAGATCGGGCTCGAGATGTTGACTCGCCGCACCCACGAGTTCATGCGCGAACGGGCGGCACTCGTCCACGGAACCCGGATCCGCCACGACGTCCTCGACGGTGCGACCAGCCACGTCTCTATGTTGCTCGACATCGTCGGCACCCGCGCGGGCGAGGCAATCTCGACCTTCGTGACGGTGGTCAACCGACTTGCCGACACCCGGCCCGACGTTCGTGAGATCGACGAGGCCCGCGAGATCGTGCTGGCGCGGATGAGCGACCTCGAGTGGCGCATGGCGCAGACCACCCGCGCCGCCAACCTCGAACTACTGGGATACGCGCCACCGACGGTCGAGTACCAGCGTTCTCAGGCTGCAGCACTCGAGGCCGCGACCGTGCACGACACGTTCCGCGCCGCCCTCGAGACCACGATCTACCACCTGCCGACCGGCGTCGAGATGCCCGCCGAGTCGTGCCCGAAGCTGCCCCGTTGGTCACGGGTTGCCGTCGAGGGCCATGAATTCGAGCCGGCTGTGGCCCGCCGCGACGGCCAGAAGCTGATCGTCGCCCAGGCGGGCGTCACGATCAGCGAAGGTGGCAACCATCACCGGACGTCCCTCGTCAAGAGCTGCGCCGGCCTGTTCAAGTGGGCCGACGGCGGCCGCGAGCTGATGGACGCCACGGGGATCTCCGTGCGCATCGACCCGAGCGAATGGATTGACGGCGACGCTGCGATCGAGACGATCGACAGCTTGATCCCGATGCATCGCCACATCGAGAAGGGCCGTCGTCTCGGTGTGCCCGAGGTGGCTCCCGACCGTCGCCGGTATCCGACGAACCGTCTGCGCTTCCAGTGGACGGTCCTGCTCGCCACGCCGATCATCGCGTTGTGGGGACTCAGCACCGCGCTCACCGCCTCGTCGACGCCCGCACTGATCGCCAGCTTCTTCGCCGCCCTCGGCGCAGGCGTCGCCGGCTGGGCCTACCTGCGCCGGCTCCTGCGTGACACGTCGATCGGTGGCCGCAGCGGGCGACCCGAGATCTACGACGCCGCGAGCAAGAACTACGACGACCCCCAGGCATCGCTGATGGTCCGGGACCACGAGTTCTTCCCCGGCGGCACGCTCCTCGCGTGGCTGGTCAACCGCAACCTCGTGAGTGTCTCGTTCGGATCGACGTCTGCCCGCGACATGTCCCAGGTGCGTTCGAGGTCGATGTCGGGACCTGAGATGTACCAGAAGTGGAACGGCCTGCTCGTGAGCGACATGCTCGACGAGGAAGCCAACGAGTTCCTCTTCGACTACATGCGGCTCGAGCCGATCATTCGACCATCGGTTGACGGCAAGTCGGGGTATGCATTCAACTTCCGGATCGACTACCAGGCGCTGGGCGGGGCCCCGCCGACCGCTGGCACCTACAGCTCCAGCCATGCGTGGAACGTCTATGACCGGGTGTCGGAACGCCTCGACTCCCAGTTCGAGTGGTGGAAGCAGAATCGGAAGATGCTGCGGGTCAAGCGAGTGGTCAGCGCCCCGCCACGCTTTCTTCCCTGACGAGACGCAGCCCGGGGACGGACCACCTCGGGCTCTGTGCTGGCGCCCGTCGTTCGCGGCGGGCGTTCCAGCGCGCCCGCTGTGCACTCGCGCCGTCCGGGACGGAATAGTGAGGCCTGGCGTCGGGTTGGGCAGTCGACGCAGTACACGCGAACAGTGACGGTATCGAGGAGCCGGTTACGGTGGACAACGTGACTCTGGTTCCGGCCGACGCGCCGACCGTCTCTGATTCGGACGTTCCCTGGTCGACCCGGTTCTCCGCGGTCCGGGGTCTCACCGAGGCGCTCGCCGATCCGCTCAGCCCCGAGGACCAGGTCGTCCAGTCGATGGACGATGTCTCGCCGACGAAGTGGCACCGGGCCCACACGACCTGGTTCTTCGAGACGTTCATCCTCGAGCCCGGCCTGGACGGCTACGAGGTCTTCGACCCGATGTTCGGCTATCTGTTCAACTCGTACTACGAGGCCGTGGGTGTTCGTCATCCGAGGCCGAAACGGGGGTTGATCTCGAGACCGAGCGTCAACGACATCGCGATGTACCGCAACTAC
>JAOTZB010000288.1 GCA_029861625.1 Acidimicrobiia bacterium | reverse complement strand
CCCCACACGACGCCACGACGATCAGGGCAACCGAGAGAAGTGCAAACCGACGCAATGAGAACCTCGATGTCGAAGGTGACGCGAGCCGGACTGTAGTCGCACGCCGCTCCGTGTCAGCTGACCTCCCCGGCCTCGGCGCGGCTCGGACGCGCCCTTCGCACGAGACGGGTGGGGTCTGCCAAGATGCGGGACCGATCGCACCAGAAGGGACGAGGTATGCCAACCGGTGCCGATGCGCCGCTCGACGGTCTTCGCGTCGTCGACATGGCCGACGTGCGAGGTGAGCTGTGCGGACGCATTCTCGCCGACCTCGGCGCCGACGTCATCCGCATCGAGCCGCTCGAGGGTGCACGGTCACGCACCCTTCCTCCGTTCTCCCCGGCCGGCCAGAGCCTGTTCTTCGCGTATCGAAACACGAACAAGCACGGAGTCGTCGCCGATTACCGAACCGCGGCGGGACGGGAGCGGATCGAGTCGCTCTTGGCCGGCGCCGACGTGCTGATCGAGTCCGAACGGCCCGGAACGCTGGCCGCGAACGACCTCGACCCCGAGCGACTCGGAGACCGCCACCCGTCGCTCGTCGTGGCCTCCATCACCGACTTCGGCCAGACCGGGCCCTACGCCGAATTCAACGCGACCGACGATGTCGTGGTCGCGTTGTCGGGCAATCTCGCCGTGTCGGGGATACCGGAGAAGCCGCCGTTGCTCATCCCGGGGGCGCTGGCCCACGACACCGCCGGCATCCACGCCGCCTTCGCGGTGCTCTGTGCCCTCCTCCAACGGCGGCGAACGGGCCGGGGGCAGCACCTCGACATCTCTGCGCTCGAAGCGGTCGCCCAACTCAACACGTGGGGGCTTCCGAACACGTCGGCCACCATCAACGCCGGTGAGGAGGCACCTCGGGTTCGATCGGGTGCGAGCCCGCTCTACCCGCTGATCGACACCGCCGACGGCCAGGTTCGACTGGTCATATTGAGCCCGACCCAATGGAAGGGCATGTTCGAGTGGCTGGGCGAACCCGAACAGTTCGCCGAGCCCATGTGGGCCGACATCATCACCCGTTTCGTGAACGCCGACGTCTTGAACATGGCGTTCGCCGAGCACTTCTCCGAGCTGCACATGGTCGAGGCAGGCATCGAGGCGCAGCGCCGAGGCGTGGTGGCAACACCGGTGCTCAAACCGGCCGATGTCTTGTCGAACGAGCACTACGCCGCCCGCAGCACCTTCGTCACTGCCGAGCTCGCTCCCGGACTCGAGGCGCCGGTGATGGCCGGCATCTTCGAGATCGACGGCCAACGGGCGGGCTACCGGTTCCGCTCCCCCGCGATCGGTGAACACACCGACGAGGTCGTCGCCAACCCGTGGCCCGCGCAGCCGGCACGAGCCGGCGAGCAGAGCACCGACTACGCGCCTCTCGCCGGTCTCCGGGTGCTCGACTTCGGCCATGGCGGCGTCGGCGTGGAATGCGGCCGCCTCCTCGCCGAGTACGGCGCCGACGTCATCAAGATCGAGACCCGCACCTACCCCGACTTCATCCGCATCATCATGGGCGGCGAGATGACCCCGTCGTTCGCTTCGTCGAGCCGGTCGAAGCGCAGCTTCGGCGTGAACCCGAGGGACCCCGAGGGGGCCGAGATCATCCGCTCGCTCGCGGCCCAGGCCGACATCGTCGTCGAGAACAACTCGACGGGGACGATGGACGCGATGGGTATCGGCTATCGCGATCTGCACGGATCCAACCCCGACCTGGTGATGGTGAGCAGCCAGATGATGGGGTCGCGTGGCCCCTACGCCGACTGGATCGGCTACGGACCGACCATCCAATCGGTCGGCGGGCTGAACTGGCTCTGGAATTTCGCAGACGGTGACTCACCGCCGGGCTCGAACGCGATCCATCCGGACCATCTTGCCGGCCGCTTGTGCGCGATCGCCTCGCTCGCGGCGATCCTCGCGCGCGACCGGGTCGGCAGCGGCGCCCACATCGAGATCGCTCAGGTCGAGGCACTGATCGCAACGTTGGGCGACCTCATGGCTGCCGAGGCACTGGCGCCCGACACGATCGTGCCGCAGGGAAACGACTCGCCCCGCGGTGCCCCCTGGGGAGTGTTCCAGTGTGCAGGCGACCAGGAGTGGGCAACCATCTGCGTTCGTGACGACGACGACTGGCTCGGACTGTGTGCCGCGATCGGCGACCCGGCCGCCGCCACCGACCACCGATTCGCCACCGCCGCGTCTCGCATCGCCCACCGTGCCGACGTGAACTCGCTCGTCGCCACCTGGACCGCCGGGCGGACGCCGAACGAGGTCATGCACTCGTGTCAGGCGCACGGTGTGCCCGCAGGTGCGGTGTTGTCGACGGTGGAACAGCTGAGCGATCCGCACCTCGAAGCCCGAGGGTTCTGTGTCGAGATCGATCAGCCCGGCGCCGGACACATAGTCCTCGACGGTCCGGCATTCACCGGCTCGGCAATGTCACGGGCACGGATCGAGCCGGCGCCGGCCCTCGGCGAGCACACCAGGGACATCGCGTCACAGCTCCTCGGCTTCGACGACGACAAGATCGACCAAGCCCTCGCCAGAGGCGTGCTCGAGACCACTCCACCAAACCCCCAAGCGGGGTAGAGCCGCTAGGCCTGTATCTCCGCTCTTGTCGCTGACGCGACGAGGCCGCTAGGCCTGTATCTCCGCTCTTGTCGCTGACGCGACGAGGCCGCTAGGCCTGTATCTCCGCTCTTGTCGCTGACGCGACGAGGCCGCTAGGCCTGTATCTCCGCTCTTGTCGCTGACGCGACGAGGCCGCTAGGCCTCGATCTCCCCACTCGGCGTGTCGAGGCCGAGCTCGGCGCGGAGCTCGGCGAGCTTGTCGTCGGCCCGGGCCAGCGACACGGCCTCGCGCAGCTCGGTCTCGGCACCTTCGGGAGTCGCGGCACGAAGCTCGGCACTGGCCTTGGCGCTCGTGAGCCGGTCCTCGATCTTCGCCTCGACGCTCGCCAACGACGGGCTGTCGGTCTCGAGGGACTCCGACATCGTCGCCACGGCCGAGTTCACGGTCTCCTGCATCTTGGCCTGCTCCAGCTGGCCCAACAGCTCGAGCCGTTTGGCGGCGAGCTCCTCGACGCGCATCGCGTTCTGCTGTACGGCCGACTTGGCCTCGTCGGCTTGTTGCATGGCGATCTCGTACTGCTCCTTCAAGCTGTCGAGGTTGTTCTCGGCGGCCTGGAGCTTCATGGCGAGACTCGATGCCGCGTTGGTCCACCGTTCGACCTCGGCGGCGTTCCCCTCGCCATTCGCGGTCTCGGCGCGGAGCAGCGCCTGCTTGGCCATCTCGTGGGCCTCGCCGACATCGTCGGCGGCGTTCTCTATCCGCGATTCGAGCTTCGTGCGGTGCGCAATGACCTTGGCCGCCTGGTTGCGCAACGCCTGATCCTGCTTGCGCGCCTCACCGATGGCCTGCTCGATCTCGATCTCGGGGTTCATCGCCCCTTCGGCCTTCACCCGGAACAGGGTCTTCAGGTAGCCGACTATCCGCTTGAACATCTCGTCTCCCGTGGTTCTGCAGCGTGCGGAGAGTGTACGCGGGCCCGTGGTGTCATGCGCCGCCGTGGCTGCGCTGCGTCACATGCTGCGGCGGGCGCGGCCCTTCGACGAACGCGACCGCGAGCCCGACGACGAGCGCCGGCGCGAGGAGCCGCTGCGGCCAGGGGGTAACCGGTCGGGTCCGAAGACGCCAGTGTTCCGCCGGTTGTTTCGACCGGATCCGAGCGCTCCACCCCAGTCGAGCGACACCGGTCGACGATCGCGATCGGAGCCACCGCCAGCGCGGCCGCCACCGAGCATGCCGCCCAGCCCTCCGAGCCCACCGAGGACCACGTCGAACATGTCGAGCCCGCCCATTCCACCGCCGCCGTGTGACCGCGGCGCCTTCGCCGCCGGGACTCGTCGACCACCGACGTCGATCATGCGCGGCTCTGGTCGTTCGCCCCGCTCGAGCTTCTCGGCACACGACGGGCACACCGAGACCTGCTTGTCGCCCGCAGGGGTCCTCACCACGGCCTCGACAGTGCCCGGTTTGTGGGTCGGGTCGAAGAAGCATGCAGCCGGCTTGTCGGGAGCGGGCTCGGGCGGGACCGCTCGACCCTCCACGAGTGCCTCGGCGGCGTCCATCTGCCAACGGGCTCGGTCGATTCGGTCGTTCAGCTCGGCCAGCTCGAGCAGGTTCGTGGTGCTGTCGAGCACGTCACCGACCGCCTTGTAGGTCTGGCTCGCGTCCCGGTAGTACTGGATCGCCTCCTCGTTCCCCGACAGCGTCACCCGGTCCTCGTTCTCGAGGATCTCGTTGGCGACCACCGTGAGCTGGTCGCGGATCTCGGCCCTGGCGACGTCGACATCGCCCTCGTCGCGTGACGTGTTCCTCCTCGACTGGCGGAACAGGAAGATCGCGCCGATGACCAGCACGGCCGGGATCAGGATCCACCAGATCGAGAACCCACCTCCGCCTCCGTCGTCGCTCGTGGCTGTGGCCGGCGACGCTGCGGGTGTGTCGCCACCTGTGGCCGAGGCTGCGGCAGGCAACGCCTCGATGAACACCTCCGCGACGTCCTCGAGCGTTCCCCCGCGGCCCGACTCCTCGACTGCCGCGTCGGCGGCAGCGGCGATCTCGGCGTCGCTGTACTCGACGCTCCGGACGCCAAGCCCTCGCTCGCCGGGTCGATCGCCCCACAACACCACGACCGTGTCGACGCTCGTGACCTGCTCGACAACCATGGTCGCGAGCGCGTCGTCGCCCTGCTCGGCCTCTTCGAGGAGGATCACGATCCCGGTGGGGCGACCCTCGGCCGCCGATGACGCAGTGATCTCCTCGAGCCGGTTGATGTCGCCTTCGGCGCCGGGCTCGACGTAGTAGCGGCGGAGGTCGACGTCGGCGACGACGTCGGCGACGTCCTGGGCGCTCGCCGGCATGGGGGCGAGGAAACCCAACAGGACAGCGAAG
>JAOTZB010000287.1 GCA_029861625.1 Acidimicrobiia bacterium | reverse complement strand
AGCGGCGGCTCGACGCCTCGCCTCATGCTCGAACATCTCGCCGCGCGGGACGACATCGAGTGGGACCGAGTCACGATCTTCCAGGTCGACGAACGAGTCGCGCCCGAGGGTCATCCCGACAGGAACCTCGTGATGCTCGAGGATGCACTGACATCGAAGGTCGCGGTGGCGGTGCAGCCCATGCCGGTCGACGCCGACGACCTCGACCTCGCGGCCGGCGGGTACGCCGCGGCCCTCGAGATGACCGCCGGTTCACCGCCGGTGCTCGACCTCGTGCAACTCGGGCTCGGCGAGGACGGCCACACGGCGTCGCTCGCACCGGACGATCCGGTGCTCGACTTCGTCGACCGTGACGTCGCGCTGACCCGTTCGTACCGGGGCCAGGTGCGGATGACCCTCACCCGCCCGGTGCTCGACCGGGCTCGTCAGCGCCTGTGGCTCGTGTCGGGCATGGCAAAGGCCGACGCATTCTCGCGGCTGCTCATCGGCGACATCTCCATCCCGGCCACCTTGATCTCGACCGATCGGAGTCTCGTGCTCGCCGACCGGTCGGCCGCAACGGGCGGCAACTGGAGCTGACGCGCCCGGCACTGCGGCGTCGAACCGCCACCGTGCTCCCGGCGGTGCGGTAGCGTCGGCGCTCGTGTTGGTGCTCGTACCCCCGTCGGAAGGCAAGTCGATCGGCGGTCGGGGGCGCTGGAAACCCGGCTCGGGCCGGTTCGGACGGGCACTCCGGACGGCTCGCATCGAGGTGGCGGCCGAGCTCGTCGCCGCCATCGGGGACGAGGCCGGGGCGGCGAGGCTTCTCGGCGTCACCGGCGACGCCCTCGCGGTCGCCGTTGCCGCCGACCGCGCACTCCTCGACGGTCCGCCGGTGCTCGCCGCCCGCGAGCGGTACTCGGGCGTCGTCTGGAGCCACCTCGACGCGGACTCGCTCGGGCCCGACGCATCGGCGTGGCTCGACGACCACGTGGCGGTGGTCTCGGGTCTCCACGGGTTGGTCGGTGCCGGCGACCCGACCCCGCACTATCGGTTGAAGATGTCGAGCCGGCTCGGCGACCTGGGTCCGCTGTCGCGGTACTGGAGGCCACGCCTCGATCGTCTCGTCGAGGGCCGGACCGTGATCGACCTGTTGCCCCAGGAGCACGCCGCAGCCGTCCCGCCGCGAGGTCACGACTGGGTGACCGTGCAGTTCTCCCAAGCCGACGGCAAGCCGGCCGGGCACTTCGGCAAGGCCGCGAAGGGGCTGTTCCTCCGAGCGCTCGTCGAGAGCCGACCCGCGACGAGCGCCGGTGTCGTCGAGGTCGCACGCACCCATCGGACCACATCGGTGACGGTAGAGCCCCGGGCCCACGGCGTAGCCGTCGGGATCGAGATCTGACGTGGCGCGACGGGGCGCATTCGGTGCGTTCGTTGTCCGAGAAGCCTTGGATTCGGCGATGATGGTGACGTGACACTCGAGAAGCTGCTCGTCGCCAACCGAGGCGAGATCGCCATACGGGCCTTCCGGGCCGCAACCGAGCTCGGCATCGAGACCGTCGCGGTCTACACCTTCGAGGACCGCCGCACGCTCCATCGCCAGAAGGCCGACGAGTCCTATCAGATCGGCGAGCGCGGCAATCCCCTCCGTGCCTACCTCGATCCCGACCTGATCGTGCAGACTGCGCTCGACGCCGGGGCCGACTCGATCTACCCGGGCTACGGATTCATGTCGGAGAATCCGAAGCTGGCATCGGCGTGTGAACGAGCAGGCCTGATCTTCGTCGGACCCGACGCGCACGCGCTCGCGCTCGCCGGCAACAAGATGCGGGCCCGCGAGACCGCGGCCACGGCCGGACTGCCGGTGCTCGAACAATCGGGCGCGATCGAGTCGGTCGGCCAGGCCGAGCCGATTGCAGAGGACATGGGCTATCCGCTGTTCGTGAAGGCGGCAGCCGGTGGCGGCGGCCGGGGCCTGCGCCTCGTCAGCGACCCCAGCCACCTTCGCGAGGCGTTCGAGGCGGCGGTTCGCGAGGCCGAGAGCGCCTTCGGCGATCCCACCGTGTTCCTCGAAGAAGCTGTCAGCGACCCCCGCCACATCGAGGTCCAGCTGCTCGGCGACGCCAGCGGTGCCGTCATCCACCTGTACGAGCGCGATTGTTCGGTGCAGCGCCGCCACCAGAAGGTCATCGAGATCGCACCCGCGCCGCAGCTCGCCGGTGAGCTCCGGGACAAGATGTGCGCCGACGCAGTCGCCTACGGCCAGGCACTCGCCTACCGCAACGCGGGCACGGTCGAGTTCCTGCTCGACCCGAGCGGTCGGTACGTGTTCATCGAGATGAACCCCCGCATCCAGGTCGAGCACACCGTCACCGAGGAGACGACCGACATCGACCTCGTGCAGTCCCAGCTCCGCATCGCCGGGGGCGAGACGCTCGCCGATATCGGCCTCACCCAGGAGTCGATCGTGCAACGCGGTGCCGCACTCCAGTGCCGGGTCACCACCGAGGATCCGGCAAACGACTTCCGCCCCGACTCCGGCCGGATCGTGGCCTATCGCACACCGGGAGGCGCAGGCATCCGACTCGACGGTGGCGTCGGGTACGCCGGAGCCGACATCTCGCCCTACTTCGACTCGTTGCTGGTCAAGCTCACCTGCCGTGGGAGCGACTTCGAACAGGCCGCCCGCCGGGCCCGCCGGGCGTTGGCCGAGTTCCGGGTTCGAGGTGTCGCCACCAACATCCCGTTCATCCAGGCTGTGCTGAACAACGACGAGTTCATCGCCGGGGGCGTCACGACGTCGTTCATCGGTCGACACCCCGAGCTGCTCCAGGCCTCCACCGGATCCGATCGAGCCACTCGACTGCTCGGGTACCTCGGCGACATCACGGTCAACCGGCCCCATGGCACCAGCCCGACCGGCATCGACCCGGTCGCCAAGCTGCCCGCGCTCGACGCCGAAGCCCGGCCCGGTTCCCGGCAGCGGCTCGATCAGCTCGGCGCCGCCGGATTCGCGGCGTGGCTCCGAGCCGACGACAGCGTGCACGTCACCGACACCACGCTGCGCGACGCGCACCAGTCGATCCTCGCGACGAGGGTTCGAACGACCGACCTCGAGACCGGTGCCCGGGCCGCGTCGCGGTTGTTGCCGAACCTGTTGAGCCTCGAGTGCTGGGGTGGCGCCACCTACGACGTGGCCCTGCGGTTCCTGCACGAGGACCCATGGGATCGACTGGCGCGGATTCGGGAGTCAGCGCCGAACCTCTGCCTGCAGATGCTGCTCCGGGGCCGCAACATCCTCGGTTACTCGGCCTATCCCGACGCGGTCGTCCGGGCGTTCGTCGACGAGGCGCATGCGACAGGCATCGACATCTTCCGCATCTTCGACGCGCTCAACGACGTGGAACAGATGCGACCCGCCATCGAGGCGACGCTCGCGTCGGGCGCAGTGGCCGAGGGCGCGATCTGCTACACGAGCGACCTGTCCGACCCGTCCGAGACCTTCTACACGCTCGACTACTACCTCGGCGTGGCCGAACAGCTGGTCGAGGCTGGGGTGCACGTGTTGTGCGTGAAGGACATGGCCGGGTTGTTGCGGGCGCCTGCGGCCCGGACGCTTATCGGGGCGCTGCGCGACCGGTTCGACCAGCCCGTGCATCTCCACACCCACGACACCGCCGGCGGCCAGCTCGCCACGTACCTCGCGGCGATCACGGCCGGGGTCGACGCGATCGACGGTGCGTCGGCACCCCTGGCCGGGATGACCAGCCAGCCCGCGCTCTCTGCCATCGTCGCCGCGACCGACCACAGCGATCGTTCGACCGGCCTCTCGCTCGACGCCCTTGCCGACACCGAGCCGTACTGGGAGGCGGTGCGGCGGTTGTACGGGCCGTTCGAGGCCGGTCTGTCGTCCCCGACGGGGTCGGTCTATCGCCACGAGATTCCGGGTGGGCAGCTCTCGAATCTCCGACAGCAGGCCATCGCCCTCGGGCTCGGCGATCGGTTCGAGGAGGTCGAGTTGCTCTACGCCGGCTGCAACCGTGTCCTCGGCAACCTCATCAAGGTGACACCGAGCTCGAAGGTGGTCGGCGATCTGGCGCTCCACCTGCTCGGTACCGGTACCTCCGCCGAACAGCTCGAAGCCGATCCCGGGTCGGTCGACCTTCCCGACAGCGTCATCGGCTTCCTCCACGGCGAGCTCGGCACGCCCCCGGCCGGATTCCCCGAACCGTTCCGCACCCGCGCACTCGAAGGACGGCGACCCAGGATCGACCCGCCACCGCTGTCGGCCGACGAGCTGACCGGGCTCGACACCGACCGCCGAGGTGCGCTGAACCATCTGCTCCTGCCCATCCCGGCGACGGAGTTCGACGAGCACACGGTCGCCCACGGCGACGTGTCGGTGCTGCCCACCCGGCTGTTCTGGTACGGCCTCGAGTCCGGTCCCGACGACGAGGGTGTCCTACTGGAGCGGGGCATCCGTCTCCTGGTCGGCCTCGAAGCGATCGGAGACCCCGACGACCGTGGCCTCCGTACGGTCCTGTTCCGGCTCAACGGGCAGATCCGCCCGGTCCTCGTGCGAGATCGCTCGATCGACTCCGGTGTAGTCGAGGCCGAGCAGGCCGATCCGGATGTGCCGGGTCAGGTCGCGGCGCCGTTCAACGGGGTGGTCAGCCTGCGTGTGGCGGTCGGCGACCCGGTCGAGATCGGCGTCCCCGTGGCCGCGATCGAGGCGATGAAGATGGAGTCGGTCATCTCGGCGCCGGTTTCGGGCACCGTCGAGCGGCTCGCGGTCGGTCCGGTCGGATCAGTCGCCGGCGGCGACCTCCTGATGGTCATCACCCCCTCGGAGTAGCCGAACGACCGCCGCGTTCTGGCCGCAGATCGTCACCCTGGGGGTGACAAGACGCGACCAGTTCGGGGGGTCGGATGCGCGGGTTCGCCCGCTCAGTAGGGCATTGTCCCGCCGTCGACCGGGAAGGCGCCGTAGATGGCCGGGTCGTGCACCGTGG
>JAOTZB010000286.1 GCA_029861625.1 Acidimicrobiia bacterium | reverse complement strand
CCAGGTCACGAACGGATCGAGCTCCCCGGGTCGGATGGCTGCCCGATCCCCTCGCCGGGTGTGATCGTCTCATGGAGAACATCGTCGGTACCTCCGCGTCGTGTTGTCGGGAGGACGAACCGACCGCCGCTTCCTTACACCTGGCCCTCGATTCCGATCGATTCTCTCGCAGTAACGTCGTGGCATGATTGAACCGTCCGAGCACGTTGCCGAGAATCGCCGGTACTGGGACGGTCGAGCGCCCGAATGGGTCGCGATGGGCGAGCGGGCCTGGGCGGCCGAGCCCACCTGGGGCCAGTGGGGAGTCCCCGACGACGACGTGACGCTCCTTCCCGAGGAAATGACGGGCATGGACGCGATCGAGCTCGGTTGCGGGACCGGCTACGTGTCGGCGTGGATGGTGCGGCGGGGCGCCACCGTGACGGCGATCGACAACTCGGAACGGCAGTTGGCCACTGCGGCGCTGCTGGCGAGCAGGCACGGCATCGAGCTGGAGCTGATCCACGGCAACGCCGAGACCGTGCCGAAGCCCGACGAGAGCTACGACTTCGCCGTGAGCGAGTACGGGGCCGCGATCTGGGCCGACCCCGACCTGTGGATCCCGGAGGCGCACCGCCTGCTTCGACCGGGCGGCGAACTCGCCTTTCTCGGCACCCATCAGTTCGCCACCGTCTGTGCCCCGCCCGACGGGTCGATCCCGATCAGCTTCCGGCTGGAACAGCCGTACTTCGGGATGCGTCGCCAGGACTGGCGCGACGCGGTCGACGAGCCGGGCGGCATCGAGTTCAACCTCACCTTCTCGGACTGGCTGCGTTTGTTTCGAGAGACCGGCTTCGAGGTCCTCGACCTGATCGAGGTGCAGGCGCCCGACGATGCCGAGGGCATGCCGTTCGTCGTTCCCGCCGACTGGGCGAAGCAATACCCGTCCGAGCACGTCTGGTGGTTGCGGAAGCGCTGAGCTCGCGTTCGGGTGCTGTCGCGGCGAGCCGGGGCCGCTAGTGATCGCGGGTGGTCACCGTACGAAGTCGGCTCTCGGGCCCGAGCGACAGGAGGAGAGCGGCAGCCGGGATGGTGCTGAGAGCGAGAATCGCGGGCGGATAGGAGCCGAAACCGCTCTCGGCGACCGCGAGCGCAACCGGTCCGAGAGCTGATGCCCCCACGGTGAAGAGGGTGAGCGAGCCGTGGATCGAGCCGAGGTGACCGGTGCCGAACCACGCCGGCAGCAGGACGGCGGTCGCTGTCCTGATCGCGCCTCCCGTGGCGCCGAGGACGATGGCGTAGACGAACACCACGACGCCAGGTGCGGCAACCGCAGCCAGCCACATGGCCGCGATGAGCAGGGCCATCCCCGCGGCCGGAAGAAAACGGGTGCCGATCCGATCGCTCACGAAGCCGACCGCCAGACCGGCCAGGGTCGAGCCGATGACCTGGGGGATGAACAGCGCCGCGGCCGCCGTCTCCGAGAGCCCGGCGTCGCCGAGCAGGTCGATCTGGTGGAAGTTGAGGGCCGTCCCGAGCATCGCGGCCGCGCCGCTGACCGATGCCAGGATCCAGAACGAGCGGGTTCGCATCGCCTCGGTGCGGTCGTAGGAACCGTCGGGTGCGATGTCGACACGACTGTCGCCGCTGGTGCCCATGCGGGGGGCGCCCGTCGGCATGTGACGGAGTCCGATCCAGGCGATGGGCACGACCGTGCCGACCACGACCGCGGCTGCGACGACCCACGTCCAGCGCCACCCCACGGCGGTGATCACCACCGCCAGCACCACCGGGACCATCGCCATCAGCGCGCTCGATGCGGTGGAGAAGATGCCGATCGCCGTGCCCCGCTTCCGCACGAACCGGAGCGAGACCGTGATGGTCGCGACGAGCGACAACGAACCCTGACCGAGGAACCGGATCCCCGTGAATCCGACCGCCAGCCACACCAGCCCGTTGACCTGAGACATGTTGACCAACGCGAGCCCGAAGAGCAGCCCGATGACGATCTGTGACCTCCGGACCCCGTACTGGTCGATGAATCGACCGACGGAGGGAAGGAGTGCCGCACCGATGAGCGTTCCGACGAGGTAGGCGCCGCTGACGCCGGAACGGCTGAGGCCGAGGTCGTCGACGAAGTGGTCGATGAAGACCGACACGCCGATGGTCTGACCCGGACCGGTGAGCGCCGAGGTCACCACGGCCAGGACGAGCACGACCCACCCGCGGTCGGTCGGGTCGGAGCCTGTCGTCATCGCGGCTGTGGTCGGCGTGGCCAAGAAGGATGAGCCTAGGGAAACCACGACCCCTGGAGGTGTTCCTCGTCGGCGGGTGTCGGCGGTCATCCGGTTCGTGCCAACATGGCGAGGTGGAACCGATCGAGCTCGACACGGCGCTCGAGACCTACCGATTCAGCGAGCGACACCGCCGGTTGGTGCAGTCACCGATCGCCGATGTGTGGCCCGCCGCGCTCGACGTGACGCCACGTGAAGTCAGGGCCTTCGGCCCCTTGATCCTGCTACGCGGGCTCCCCAAGATGTTCCGCCGCCGACCGCCCGAATCAACGCGAGACGTCGGCGGGTCACTGGTCGACCTCTTCATCGCGACCGGTTTCGTCGACCTGCGAGACGACACCGTGGTTCACCGCGGTCGGGGGATGGTCCTGCTCGGTGCAGCCGGGAGGTTCTGGTCACCCGCCGACAATGCGCCGAGACGCTTCGACGATGCCGCGGCCTTCCTCGCCTGCGACGAGCCGGGGCTGGCCAAGGTCGTCGTGTCACTCGAGGCGTACGACCGTGGTGATGACACCGAGCTGGTTACCGAGACGCGGATTGCCTGTACCGACCAGGACGCCGAGCGCCGCTTCGGTCGGTACTGGGCGCTGATCCGGATGCCCAGCGGCATCATCCGCCACAGCTGGCTCGCCGCGATCGACCGACGGTCGCGCTCCGGTGGGGAGTGAGTCATGGCCGACCAGTTCTTTCCCTACCGGTTCGACGAGCGCTTCCGCTTCATCTGGTGGCCGCTCGGCGCCCGTAGGGGCAAACATGGCGTGACGCTCACCGATGACGGTCGCTTCGTCGCCACGTTCGGACGGCTCACCGTCGATACGCCCATGGACAACGTGGCCGGTGGGCACATCACCGAGGGGTATCGCTGGTACACGGCCGTCGGGGCCCGGCTGTCGTTCGCCGACGACGGTTTGACCTTCGGCACGAACACCGAGCGAGGTGTCTGCGTGCACTTCGCGGCGCGTGTCGACAGGGTGATCGGCTTCAAGCCGCATTCGGCACTGACGGTGACAGTGGACGACTGCGACGGCCTGGTCGACGCGCTCGGCCTCTACGAACCGTCGCCCGACTAGCGCTCGGGTTCGATCCGCGCGTAGGCGGGACTCCACCACCGTTCGTCGATGCGGCGGCGAATCTCCTCATCGTCGATCTGGTCGCCGACGCCTTCCGACGCGGCGGCGGCGGCGACCGCACCGGCGATTCGGCGACTCACCGTCTGCACCTGGTCGAGCGGCGGCAGCACACCCATGGTCGCGTCACTGCTCGTGTCGGGGGTGTCGTCGGCGACACCTCGCGCGGCGGCGAGCAGCATCCCGTCGGTGATCTTCGACGCGTTCGCCACCAGTGCTCCGAGCCCGATCCCGGGGAAGACGTACACGTTGTTGGCCTGCGAGATCCGGTGGGTGACACCTTCGTGCACGACATCGTCGAACGGGCTTCCGGTCGCGATCAGGGCCCTGCCGTCGGTCCAGCGGAGCACGTCGGCGGGTGTGGCCTCGGCGCGGCTGGTGGGATTTGACAGCGGCAGGATGATCGGTCGATCGGTGGCACCGAGCATCGAGCGCACGATCGGCTCGGTGAAGAGCCCGGGCTGGCCCGAGACCCCGATGAGCACGGTCGGGCGGGCATGGTCGACGACGGTGGCCAGCTCGGTGGGCCCGTCAGCGACGGCCCAGCCTGCTACCGCCTCCCACGGTTGTCTGAACGGCACCTGGAAGTCGGCCAGGTCGGATCTGTGATCGTGCAGGAGCCCGTCGGCGTCGGTCAGATGGAGCCGTGCGGTGGGGTCGGTGACGCCGTCTTGTGCGAGCGCGTCACGCAGCATGGCCGCGATGCCGCTGCCGGCCGATCCGGCCCCGACGATGCAGAATCGCTGGTCGGCCAGGGTCGATCCCTTGGCCTTTACGGCGGCGTGGACGGTCGCGAGCGCAACCGCGGCGGTCCCCTGGATGTCGTCGTTGAAGCTCAGTAGGCGATCGCGGTAGCGGTGCAACAGCGGGGTGGCGTGCTGCCCGGCGAAGTCCTCCCACTGGAGCAGCACGCCGGGAAATCGGGCGCTGAGCATCGTGACGAACTGGTCGACGAAGTCGTCGTAGTCGGCCCCGACGATGCGCTCGTGTCGCCAGCCGAGATACAGCGGATCTCGCAGCAGATCGTCGTTGTTGGTGCCGACGTCGAGCATCACGGGAAGCAACCGGGCCGGGTCGAGCCCACCGGCCGCCCCGTACAGCGACAGCTTCCCGATAGGGATGCCCATCCCACCCAGCCCCTGGTCACCGAGGCCGAGAATCCGCTCACCGTCGGTGACCACGACCACATCGACGTCGGAGTCGACACTGCCGAGCTGGTCGGCCATCCGGTCGCGATCGGGGTAGCTCAGGAACAGGCCATGGGGGCGACGGTAGATGTGGCTGAACTCTTGGCACGCCAGCCCGACCGTCGGCGTGTAGAGCACCGGCAACATCTCGGCGATGTGCTCCTCGACGAAGGCGTAGAACAGCACCTGATTCGTGTCCTGGAGGGCACGGAGGAAGATGTGTCGCTCGAGATCGTCGTGCAACCGTTCGTACTTGTCGCGAATGCGGGCGCACTGCTCGGTGATGGTCTCGATGCGCGGCGGCAGCAGGCCGTCGATGCCGAGCGCCTCTCGTTCGGTCCCGGTGAACGCCGTCCCTTTGTTCAGCGTCGCGTCGTTCAACACGGCGTGGCCGTGCAGCGATGTG
>JAOTZB010000037.1 GCA_029861625.1 Acidimicrobiia bacterium | reverse complement strand
GCGACGGGTGTCATCCCCCGAAGCAACTTCGCCAGCGACTTCGCCTGGCTCGAAGCCAACGGCCTCACCGCCGGGGCCACCACCGCAGTCACCGGTGTCATCCCCCGCAGCAACTTCGCCAGCGACATGGCCTGGCTCGAAGCCAACGGCCTCACCGCCGGGACGGCCACCGGAACCGTGCTCACGACCACCGGCCGGTCTCACCACACATACGAGTGAACCTCACGTCCCACCTTCAGGTGAGGAAGAGCGGGAGGCGGACGGCCCAGGCCGTCCGCCTTCTGCTCGTGTCACACTGAACGAGCGAAGGGCAGGGGCTGGACCCGATGACAACGGTGCTCACCGACGAAACCTGGGAGTGGATCGAGCGGAACGGTCGGCGGGTCACGTTCCGTCGAGGCGATCGGCTGCTCCACGAGGCCGACGAGGGCGACCACGTCTATGCGATCCGTTCGGGCCACGTCAAGGCGCTGGCCGTCACCTCCAAGGGCGACGAGGTCCTGCTCGCAGTGCGCGGCCCGAACCAGACCATCGGTGAGCTGGGTGCGCTCGATCCGGGGCCACGGGAGTCGAGCGCTGTGGCCAAGGACGATGTCGTGGCGTGGGTGCTCACCGGCGATCTGTACCTCCGGCTGCTCCGCGAGATCCCCGATGCGGCGGTGGCGCAGTTGACGGTTGTGATCTCCCGCTTCCGGGAGAGCATTCGTCATTACATCGAGCGTTCGGACGAGCTCACCAGCCGCATCGCCAATCGGTTGCTGATACTGATGGACGAGAACGGAGAGCCCGAGCTGTCGCTGACCCAGAGCGAGCTCGCGACGTGGGTGGGAGCGACGCGAGAGGCCACGGTGCGCGGTCTGGGTCGGCTACGGGAATCCGGTGCAATCGAGACAGCTCGGGGCACCATCACCGTCTCCGACGCCGGCCTCCTGGCTCGATTCACCTAGACGGGTGCGTGCCGCGTGAGTCGCGAGCCGAAGCACTGCGCCGCGACCGGATCTTCAGGGCGCTGGGGCTCGTGGAATGGTGCTGCTGGATGGGTCCGATCGACCGGGCGCCAGGCGTCGTGGTGATCAGCTACGGGATGTCGTTGCCGAGCGCCATGATGACGACCGGGAGCCAGAATGCGTACGTGGCTACACCAAGCAGGATCACGCCGAGTTGTTTGGCAGCCAGCTTGCCGTACGTGGTAGCGGTGATGGCCAGGAAAGCCACGGCCCACACGATGAGGATCGACTGGAGCATCCACGTACCGGCCAGGAAGTCCCACCAGAACAGTGGAACGATGGCAACGGGAACTGCGAGAT
The DNA here is from genome assembly GCA_029861625.1 of Acidimicrobiia bacterium. GTDB lineage: Bacteria > Actinomycetota > Acidimicrobiia > Acidimicrobiales > JAHEJN01 > JAOTZB01. Next base: position 17,247 of record JAOTZB010000037.1, on the reverse strand, counting down.
TGCCGACCTGGCGAAGGTCGAGACCGACGATCTCGGTAACGCCGAGAGCCACGAAAAAGATCCCATAGAACGTGACGAGGCCGGCGAGCACATGCGGGCCGTCAGCCTGGCCGACGAACCAAAGGGCCGAGCCGAGGTCGACGAGACCGGCCACGACAGACACCCAGCCCACCGAAACGAGCGGATCGGGTCCGCCCTCTTCCCTGTCTGACCCGATGCCCAGGAAGTAGAGCCCGTTCATCCAGGCGGCTAGACCAGTTATCACGAAGACGACTGAGATTGGAGGCATGGCGACCGTTCCCCTCTGAGTGGGTCGAAAAATAGACAGTTTGGAGTCCGGAGTCAAATGGCTCGGACAAGCCGGTGGATGCGAAAGCGGACGCTCACTGGCGACTGGGTATCTCCTCCACTCCCCGAGCCTCTTGTCGGTCGTCCTGTGGACCGAGCCGAGCCGGTTGCATAGTGTCAACGACGAAGGAGGCAACGGGGGGTGGATCGGGGCCAAGGATGGGGTCGACAGACCCGCGGAATGGGGGAACCATGACACGACAACGACGACTCGTTCTGGTCGGCGCTGTGGCGATTCTGATGGCGGCACTCGTCGTCGCATCGCCAGCCGGGGCCGGCCACGACGACGATCCGGGCAGCGGGAATCTCCATCCGATGGGTCACATCGAGGAGCCCGCAAGCCTGCTCACGGGCGCAGGTGGAGGCAATATCCATACCGACATCGCCTTCTGGGGCAAGCATGCCTTCCAGGGGAGCTGGCTCGGCTTCAACATCCGGGACGTCTCCGCACCAGGCAACCCCAAGCATGTCTCGTTCACCTCGTGCACAGGGAACCAGGGCGATGTGGTCGTGTTCGAGAATGTGCTCGTCCGCTCGTGGAACTCCCCAGCCGGTATAGGAGCGACGTGCGACGGCGAATCGGTACCCGAAGGGTTCGAGGGTCTCCACGTCTTCGACATCAGCGATCTCGACGACCCGGTCCTCGTCGGTTCGGTCGAGCTCGAGTGTGGCTCGCACACCGCCACTGCTGTTCCCGACGTCGCCAACGACCGGCTTCTCGTCTACAGCAACTCGTCGGGACCGTGTCTCGGCATCGACATCGTCGATGTGCCGCTCGGCAACCCTGCCGCGGCAGCGTTCATCCGCACCGAACCGGCAGATCGCGACTGCCACGACACCGGCGTGATCCTCGGCGACGCGATGATGGCGGCCTGCGCCGGCGACGACGGCTACGCCGCCTGGACACTCACCGGCACCGGCTCCCTCGTCGATCCCGACTTCCTCTACTCGACGACGATCCCCGGCGTGGGGATCGGACACGGCGCATCGTTCACCTGGGACGGCGAGGTTCTCGTGTTCGTCCACGAGCCCGGCGGCGGCGTGCAGGCGAACTGTCAGGCATCCAGCCCCGACGCCGACAAGTCGGCGTTCTTCTTCGACGCCGCGACCGGCGCCCAGCTCGGAACGTGGGTGCTGCCGCGCCCGCAGTCCGACATCGAGAACTGCACGATCCACAACTTCAACGTGGTGCCGGTCCCCAACGGCAACTACATCCTGGTCAGTGGAAACTACCAGTCAGGGACGAGCGTCGTCGACTTCAGCGACCCGGCGAACGCAGTCGAGATCGCGTTCTCGGACCCGCCACCGATTCCGCCACCCGGCGGCCCCTTCTGCGGCGGCCTCGGGTGTGAGATCGGCGGCGTGTGGTCGTCGTACTGGTACAACAACTTCATCTACGAGACGAACATCACCGAAGGACTCAACGTCTTCCGCTTCAGCGGGAACGAGACCGCCGGTGCCCTCCGCCTCGACCACCTGAACCCACAGACCCAGATGTTCACCATCGACTGACTCTCTCTCTCCCAGGTTCGGCTGCCCGTGAAACCGGCGCAGCCGAACCTGGCCGAGGGCCGACGACAACCCCGGCCGAGGCGGCGTACACGGCCCAGAAGTAGGTTCTTGTCATGACGTCCGCCACCAGCGGCGGCGAGCTCGTCGCCCGAATGCTGCGGGCCGAAGGCGTCGAGGTCGTCTTCGGCATCATCGACGGCTCCTACTTCGGGCTCTACTCGAGCTTGGGCCGAAACGGCATTCGGCTCGTCACGCCGCGCCACGAGAGCACTGCCGCCCACATGGCCGGCGCCTACGCCCGGCTCTCCGGCAGGCTCGGCGTCTGCATCGCGAGCAATGGCCCGGGGGCCGCGAACATGCTCCCGGGGATCGCGGTGGAGAACGGCGAGGGCAACCGTGTTCTGGTCATCACCAGCTGGCGACGTGGCCCGATCGTCGGCCCTGACCGCGGCGGCACCTACCAGTACTTCGACCAGGTGGCCGTCACAAGGCCCATGACCAAGTGGACGGGGGCGGCGACCTCGTTCGAACGTGTTCCGCAGACCATGCGGCGGGCCTTCCGGGTGGCATTCCAGGGACGGCCGGGCGTGGTTCACGTCGCGGTCCCCGAGGACGTGATGAACGGCAGCTTCGAGGGGGCGCCGGACGTCCTGTCACCCGCGCAGTACCGCCGCACCGAGCCGCTTGCTCCTTCGCCCGAGCTCGTGCGCCAGTCCGCCGAGCTGCTGGTCGACGCCGAGCTGCCGCTGATCCAGGTGGGCAGTGGCGTCGTGCATGCTGGCGCCGCGCATCTCGTGCACGAGCTGGCGCGGACATTGCAGGCGCCGGTGACGGCGAGCTGGGGCGGGCGCAGCGCCGTCGATGACCGGCTTCCGAACGCCATCCCGTTGCTGCCGCCTCTCGTCGACGATGTTCGCAACGAGGCGGACGTCGTCGTCGCCCTTGGAACCCGCTTCGGCGAGACCGACTGGTGGGGGAAGGCACCCTACTGGCGGGCGCCGGACGAGCAGCGTCTGATCCAGGTCGACACGGACGAGGAGAACCTCGGCGTCAACAAGCCGGTGGATGTGGCCGTTGTCGGCGATATCGGTCTGTTCCTCGAGGCGCTGCTGGCCGAGCTCGGCCGCCACGATGGCTCCGGCCGGCTCGCCGCCCGCGAGGCCCGCCTCGAGGAGCTCGCCCGCACGAAGAAGGGCATCCGCGACTTCCTGGAGTCCATACCCAACGCCGAGGACGACGCGCCGATGCACTCGGCGCACGTTCCCCTCGTCTGCCGGGAGGTCTTCGACGACGACGCTGTGCTCGTGATCGACGGCGGCAACACCGCGGTGTGGACCAACCTCTACCACCAGAACCGCGTCCCCGGTTCGCTGATCAGCACCTTCAAGTTCGGGATGCTCGGCGCCGGCGTCGGGCAGGCCCTCGGCGCCAAGGTTGCCTACCCCGATCGGCAGGTCTACTGCATTCTCGGCGACGGGGCGATGGGGTTCCATCCCCAGGAGATCGAGACTGCCGTTCGCCACGACCTGCGGGTGCTGTTCTTCGTACTCTGCGACCGTCAATGGGGAATGGTCAAGTTCGGACAGGGCATGGCCCTGGACGCGGAGGCAATGATCGAGAATCGGTCGCTGCCCCCGGAGCAGACCATCAACACGGACTTGGGCGAGATCCACTTCGACGCCCTGGCCACGAGCATGGGCGCCCACGGCGAGAGGGTCTCGCGAGCATGCGATCTCCAGCCCGCCATCGAGCGCAGTCTGGAGAGCGGCCGCTGCGCGGTGATCCATGTCGACGTCGATCCCGTCGCCCACATGTGGGCGCCGGGCCTCGACGTCTTCAAGGCCATGCACATGGAACCAGGAGAATGAGCCCGGTTGTCCTTCCGCCCGCCCGCTCCGTGCTCATCACCGGCGCGTCGGGGCTGGTCGGCAGCCAGGTCGTGGCGCTTCTGGCCGCGGACCCCGGAGCCGTCGAGACGGTTGTGGCGCTGGATCTGCGCGACGTGCCCGACGAGCGGAGGCTCGCGGGAATCGACTACCAGCTGGGCGACATCCGGGACCCTGGCCTCGAAACGCTGCTCCGTGCGCGAGACATCGACACGGTGGTGCACCTCGCCGCGATCGTGTCACTGGGCAAGGACCGTCCGCGGGAACACGACTACTCCGTCGACGTCCTCGGAACCGAGAACGTGCTCGGCTGCGCACAGCGGGCCGGAGTGCGGCACCTCGTCTACACGAGCAGTGGGGCGGCCTACGGCTATCACGCCGACAACCCCACGCCGCTGGACGAGGACGACACGCTGCGCGGCAACCCTGAGTTCGCCTACTCCGACCACAAACGCCTCGTGGAGGTGATGCTCGAGCGTCACCGCCGCGAGCATCCCGAGCTCGGCCAGCTCGTGTTCCGCCCGGGCACGATTCTCGGCGAGCACGCCGCCAACCCGATCACGGCAATCTTCGACCGGCCCGTGGTCGTGGGCGTGCGCGGCACCGACTCGCCGTTCGTCCTGGTATGGGATGAGGATGTGGCGCGTTGTGTCCTCGAGGGGATACGCGAGCGCCGCACCGGGATCTACAACCTCACCGGCGACGGGGTGATCACGCTTCGAGAGATCGCGGGCCGCCTCCACAAGCGCTACGTCGCGTTGCCCGTTCCTGTGCTCGCGGGAGCGTTGCGGGTGCTGAAGGCACTGCGGCTGAGTCGGGCTGGGCCCGAGCACGTGAACTTCTTGCGCTATCGCCCGGTGCTCTCGAACGAGAACCTCGAGCGGGACTTCGACCTCACGCCGTCGGCGACAAGCGAGGAATGCTTCGAACGGTACCGGCGCATCCGGTTCCCGTCGTGAGGAGCCGGCCGGTCGCGAGAAGAGCCCTGGACGGAAAGATCGTGGTCGTCACCGGCGCGGCCGGAGGCATCGGAGCGGCGCTGGCGCGGCGCTTTGCCCGCGACGGGGCCCGAGTGGCGCTCCTGGACCGCGACACCGAAGGGGCAGCGGGGGTCGCGCGGGAGCTCGGCGAGAAGGCAGCGCTGGCCCTGGGCTGCGACGTCACCTCGCTCGCTGACTGCAAGGCGGCGATCGACGCGATCGTCTCGACCTGGGGCGGCGTCGACGTCTTGGTGAACAACGCAGGCATCACCCACGTCGGCCTGTTCCGCGACACCGACGTCGATGTGATTCGACGCGTGTTGGACGTGAATCTCCTCGGTGCCGTCCACTGCACCAAGGCTGCGCTGCCATCACTCCTCGACCGCAGTGGCCAGATAGTCGTGACTTCGAGTGTGGCCGGCTTCGCGCCGTTGGCGACGCGTTCGGGGTATGCGGCCAGCAAGCACGCGTTGCACGGCTTCTTCGACTCGCTGCGCGCCGAGCACCGCCGGGATGGCCTGCGGGTGCTGATGGTCTGTCCCTCCTTCGTCGACACGGCGATCGGGCACAACGCCCTCGGCACCGGCGGCGGGAGTGCCTCGCCCGAGGCGCGCACCGGCGTCAGGTCTCCCATGCCGCCCGAGGACCTCGCCGATGCAGTCGTGCGCGCCGCGCTGCGGAATCGACGGTTGCTGCTCGTGTCGCGAGAGGCGCGCCTCGCGTACTGGGTCGCGCGGCTGCTGCCGGCGCTCTACGAGCGCCTGATGCTTCGGCGCACGTTGGCGCCGCCGAGCTGAGCTCCGCCGATCTGGCTCGTCTACGACGACCGCGTGGACAAGGCGTTCATCGAGGTCATGGAGGACCTCGCGGCCGACGCGGACGAACCGTCAGCCGTGGGTCAATCGTCGACGGGATCGAGCATCGTGCCGACGATGTCGAGGGCCGACACGATGCCGACCAGTCGACCGCGGTCGGTCACGAGAACACGATGAATGCGATTGCCGATCATCAGCCGGCCCACGGCGTCGATGGATTCGTCGACCGACACCGTCACCGGGGCCGGGCTCATCACCTCGCTGACCTCTAGGTTGACCATGTGGTCGGCGATCTTGCGCGACTCGAGAGCCAGATGCTCCAGCGCCGGGATGGGAATCGGGAACGGGCTCTGATAGATGTCGGAGACCCGCTGCGCCTCGATCTGTTCGTCGAGCAACACACGAACGATGTCGCTCTGCGATATGACGCCGACGAGCATCTCGCCGTCCACGACGGGAAGGCCGGTGATCCCGTTCTTCACGAGCAACTCGTCGACCTGTTTCAGGGTCATGGTCGGTGTGGCAGTCACGACATCTTCGGTCATGCACTCGACGACCACTCCGTTCATGGCAGGTCTCCTCATTCGTGTATCGACATGATCGACAGGCGATCGACGAGCGATGCAGAGGCCAAGGTCACAAGCGACCCGGGCTGGCACGCCGCGATCGGTGGTGTTTCGCGCCGGAGGCGTCGGCGGACATGTGCGAGGCCTGACGCTACTGATACGAGACGTAGACCGGATCGGGGTCGAGTGAGCCGATCACCTCGCTCGGCGACATGAGCCTCGTGTCCTCGTCGAGGAAGAGCTTGAATCCCATGAACAGTGGCGGCGTCGGATGGAGCTGCTCGACCTTGGAGATCTTCGCCTCGGGGCTCCCGAACCCGTCGAGGTGGATCAACAACGTCAGGTGGGAGCGCTGGGCGAGCTGATCGCGGTTGGTGACCATGAACGGCGTGAACTGATGAACCACGACGAGCTTCGGCGGCAGACCGTTGCGGGCGACGAGGTCGTCGAGCCAGGCCGTGACGGCATTTACCTCGGAGGCGTCGACGGATCCGATGACCTGCGCGGGGATCTGTCCGGGGCCCATCCGCCACTCCGGGTCGAGCGCGAGGTGCACATCGGGTTCGAGCAGGAGCGCCTCGTACTCCTTCGCCTGGGTCAGGAAGTCGGTTCGTCCCGGCTGTAGATCGAGGACGGTGATGCCGCCGACCGATCGCATCGCCTCGATGTAGGGCCGGATGTCGTTGTGGGGGACCCTGACGCTCCAGTCGCCGGACGGTCCCGGTGACGCGTTGGCGATCGTGGCGATGAACTCCGCGGCCGGCACGGTGGGCAGCCCGAAGCCATCCCACTGTCTGGCGCGGGCCACCACCCGCTGTGCGGCCTCTTGCGGCGGGCTCTCGCCGAGCACTCCCAGCAATGGGCTCGCGCTCGAGCCGTAGTGGGCCACGATGCGCGACCCCGGTATCACCGTCGTGCCGATGTCGACGGCGCCTTCCCGGTGCACGACCAGCGTGTCGGTGCCGTTGCCATCCCAGTCACCGACCGCCACCGCGTCGCCCGCCACCCCGTAGTCGAAGATGGTGGCAGCCGGGCCGGTGCGCAGGTCGTTGCGCACGAAGAACCTCGAGCCGCGTCGCACGGCGAAGGTGTCCTTACCGTCGCCGTTCCAATCGCCGACCAGCACAGGGTCGTCGGCGCGTCCGAACCCGAAGACGGCGTCGGCCGGCCCCGACAGGACCGAGTTGCGGATCAGGAAGACATTGCCCCGCCGGACCGCGAACGTAGCGGTCCCGTTGCCGTCCCAATCGCCGACGAACACCTCGTCGCCCCGCCGCCCGTAGCCGAGCTCGGCGTCGGCGGGACCCGACAGGACCGAGTTGCGGATCAGGAAGACATTGCCCCGCCGGACCGCGAACGTATCGGTGCCATTGCCGTCCCAATCGCCGACGAACACCTCGTCGTCGGCAGTACCGAACGAGACCGTGCGGGTCGAACCGGTCTGGAGGTTGTACTGGTCGAAGAGCGAACCCCGACGGATGCCGATGCCGTCGACGCCACTGCCGTCCCAGTCACCGACGAGGTAGGCGTCGGCGGTCGAGGGCCCGAACCCGATCGTGAAGTCGGCCGATCCACTCGCCAGCCGATTGGAGAAGAACCACGTGACCTCACGTGGGGGCGGACCCTCCGCCGACGAGGTCGCCGTGAATGCCCCGAGCGCGGCGAGCACGACGACGACGGCCACCACGCGATGCACCACCGGAGACTAGCGATCGGTGACCGTGGGGGTGGGAACCCAGCCATCGGCGCGCAAGCACCTGGGCCACCCCGCGGCGCGACGCGAGAGGCACACGCGGCCCCGACGATCAGTGACCCTGGATGTACTGGACCATCTGTTCGGTCAGGGTCTCCAGCTCGTCGAGCCGACGCTTGACGACATCGCCGATGCTGACGAGCCCCACGAGCCTGTCGTCGTGGACGACCGGCAGGTGGCGAGCTCGCTGCTCGGTCATCACCGCCATCAGATCCGGGACCGAAGCGTCGAGCCCACACGTGGTCACCTCGGTCGTCATCACGTCGCCGACCGCCCGGTCGAGAAACGCCGCCCCGTGCTCACGCAATCCTCGGGCCACGTCGCGCTCGGACAGGATCCCCGCGATGTGATCGCCGTCGTTGGATATCACGAGCGCGCCGATGTCGTAGTGGGCGAGCTCCTCGAGCGCCGTCTCGATCGTGGCATCGGTGCCGATCACCGCGACCTGGTTCCCCTTGCCCGCAAGGATGCTTCTCACGTCCATGGACATCGCTCTACCTCCTCGGTCGGCTCACGGGGCCGCTTCGGCCGACGTGGCTGATCACATGGGCGGCGGCGGCAGGATCCGAGCGTCCCCGGTCCGGACCTGGAATCGGGACCATCGCTGACCTCCCCCTTCGCGTGATCCGAGCTTAGAACGCCAGGGGAAAGATGTCCTGGCGAAACCGCCGACCCGCGACCGAGCCGGCCGTCAGGGAACGTCGGTGATGCGGGCGGACTAGGTTCCTGACGCAATGCCGTAGCGACGACATCATGGGGCACCGCGGTGAGTGAGCACCTGATCCAGAAGGACTTCATCTCGACCCAGGACTGGTCGGTCGACGATCTCAGGACCGCGATCGACCTCGCAACCCGACTGAAGGCCGAGCGCCGGGCCGGCCAGGTCCACGACCACATCCTGCGGGCCAAGACCCTCTACATGTTGTTCTTCGAGGAGAGCACCCGCACGAGGAACTCGTTCGAGACCGGCATGACCCAGCTCGGCGGGCATGCGGTGTACCTCACGCCCGCCGCCACCCAGATCGGTCACGGCGAGAACGCGCAGGACACCGGTCGAGTCCTCAGCAGCTACGGCGAGGGGATCGCCGTTCGAGACTGCCGGACCGGAATCGGCCAGCAGTATCTGTACGGGATGGCCGGCCATGCCGACGTTCCGATCTTCAGCATGCAGGACGACGTCGATCATCCGTGTCAGGCGATGGCCGACCTGATGGCGCTGGTGGAGCGGTTCGGGTCCGATCTGCGTGGGCGCAAGTTCGTGATCTCGTGGACCCACGCGCCCAAGTACGTACGACCGCTCAGCGTTCCCCAGTCGCTGGTGATGCTGATGCCGCGATTCGGGATGGATGTCACGCTCGCGTACCCGGAGGGCTACCACTTGGCGCCCCATGTGATGGACACGGCCCGAGCCAACGCGGCCGAGGCCGGAGTCGAGCTCACCGAGACCGACGACATGGACGAGGCTTTCGCCGGAGCCGACTTCTTGTACCCCAAGTCGTGGGGGCCGATCATGGTGACCGAGGACGAGTCCGAGGTCGAGGCGATGGCAGCCCAACACACCGACTGGCGAGCGACCACCGAGCGCATGGCCACGGCGAGCGCCGAGGCCGTCTACATGCACTGCATGCCGGTCGACCGGGGCTACGAGGCCGACGACGAGGTCATCGACGGGCCGCAATCGGTCATCTACCAGCAGGCCGAGAACCGGCTGCACATCCAGAAGGCGCTGATGGCCCTCACGATGGGCGGCGATCTCTGAGATGACGCTGCCGACACGTCCCCGGGTACCGGCGCACCTGACCGAGGCCGCCGGACGCGTCAGGGCGAGCGCCCCTGCTCTCGCCGCGGCACAGATCGAGTACCTGTCGGACATCATCAGGATGCGCACCTACACCGGTGAGGAGGGACCGGCCGTCGAGCGCACGCTCCAGGAGATGCGAAGCGGTGGTTTCGACGACGTCCGCACCGCCAGCGCCGGCGACGCGCTCGGCACCGTCGGAACCGGCCGATACCACCTGCTCTACGACGCACACCTCGACCACAACGAGATCGCCGACGAGGACGAGTGGCCCTACCCGCCACTCGAACCCACCGTTGACGACGGCAAGCTCTACGGGTTGGGGGCGTCCGACTGCAAGGCGGGCGTGGCATCGATCCTGTACGGCGCTCGGCTGGCCGCCGAGCTCGACCTGACCGCCGATTGCACCGTCACCGTGCAGGGCGCGACGCTCGAGGAGGACGCTGAGGGTTTCGCCATGAGACACCTCCTGGAAGCCGACGGATTCCCCACCCCCGACGCGGTGCTCTTGGCCGAGGCCACCGACCTGACCCTCCGCCGCGGCCACCGGGGTCGGTGCGAGGTCCGGGTGAAGGTGCGAGGCAAGGCCGCCCATGCAAGCACACCCGAGCTCGGCGACAACGCAATATCGAAGATGCGCCCGATCCTCGACGCACTCGACGCCATGACGCCCGACCTGCCGACCGACGGGACCCTCGGCCGGGGAACCCAGGTCGTCACGATGCTCACCGGACCCCACACACCCAACAGCGTCCCTTCGTGGTGCGAGGCGACGATCGATCGCCGGCTCACACCGGGCGAGACCCCGGAGAGCATCCTCGCCGAGATCGGTGCCGCGGTCGGGCCGCTCGGCGGTACCGCCGAGCTGCCGATCCAACCGGTCACGAGCTGGACCGGCCTCGACCTGAGCGGTCCCGCGTTCTTCCCGGGCTGGCTGCTCGACGGTGACGATCCCCTCGTCGACGCCGGTCGGCTCACCTGTGCTGCGCTCTGGGACCAGGAACCGCCAGTCGACGTCTGGCAGTTCAGTACCAACGGCACCTACTCGGCCGGTGCAGCCGGCATCCCCACCATCGGCTATGGGCCGATGGAGGAGGAGTACGTGCACACGCCCCTCGATCAGGTCGACCTGGTGAAGCTGCTGAAGGCCGCCATGTTCTATGCGCTGTTTCCGACCGCCTACACCCACATCCGATCGGGTTGACCGCCACGCAACCCTCGGCGGGCCGGCTTCGACTGATCATCGCGGTTCTCGTTCTCGCGGGTGCGTGCAGCGCCACGGCCGGCGTACCGATCGTCAGCGAACAGACACCGACACCCGCACAGCCCACGCGACCACCGACGGCAACACCGGACCCGGCCATCGGCGACGACGCCGACCCGACGCCGACACCGACACAGACGCCCGACTCCTCGATCGACGTCGGACTCGTTGCCCCGGACTTCGCCGGCATGGTCACGGCCACCGGCGTTCCCGTCGCCGTGCTCACCGGTACCGCCGACGGGTTCCTCGTCCGCACCCCCTGCGGCAACCAGGAGCTGATCTCCGGAGGTGAGCCGATCGAGAGTGCCACCGTGGTCATCGATCCCGGTCACGGCGGCCCCGTCGACACCGGGGCCGTCGGGCCGACCGGCCTCGTCGAACGCGACATCAATCTGACCCTCTCGTTGGCGTTGGAGTCAGAGCTCGCCGACCGTGGCATTCCCGCGGCACTCACCCGCACCGGCGACTACCCGGTGCTGCTGAGCGTTCGGGCGGCCTTCGCCGACCAGCTCGGCGCCGAGCTCATGGTCTCGATCCATCACAACTCCCCGATCGGCGACCCCTCCGACACGCCGGGCACCGAGGTGTTCGTGCAGTCCGGCTCCGACAGCTCGGCGCGACTCGGTGGGCTTCTCTACGAGGAGGTCACCGCCGCGCTCGCCACCTTCGACCTCGCGTGGACCGCCGCCCCCGATGCCGGCGTTCTACGCGTGCTGCTCCCCGACGGCAACGATGCCTACGGGATGATCCGGCGACCGATCACACCGACCGCCCTCGTCGAGCTCGGCTACCTCGCCAACCCGGCCGAGGCCGCGCTGTTCGCAACCGACGAGTACATCGACGTGGCTTCCTCGGCCCTCGCCGACGCCATCGAGGCCCACCTGGTCACCGACCGGCCCGGCACGGGGTTCGGGAACCCGCCTCGCATGTTCAGGCCCGACCGCGCACCGGGTGCCGACCTCTGCGACGAGCCACTGCTCGAGTAGCAACGGCGCCGGTCGGGCCTCAGGTCGAGACGGCAGCCCTCGCGGGACCGGTCAGACAGGCACCATCGAGGACAGCGGCTCGGGAATCGGAACCAGATCGCGAGCCTGCATGTACTTGTCGTCCTCCTCGGTCACGAAGTCCCAGATGTCGTCAGGACTCGCCGCCGCGGCGTCGACATCGAAGTCCTTGCCGACCGCCAGGAACGCATGGGCCACGACCCACGAACAGATCGGATAGTTGTCGTCGTTGGTCAAGCGGCGGAACACGTACGCACCCTGGAGCCCCCAGTCGAGCAGGTGCGTGACGATCTTCATCCAGCCATAGGGGCGATCGACGTAGTCGTTCGCCTTGGCCACGATCGTCTCCTTCTCCTCCGGGGTGAGGTTGATGGGCCGGAACACCGCGACACAGGTCGAGCCCTTCTTCGAATAGCGGCCCAACGGGTGGCGCTTGACCTTCGTCAGCGCCTCGACCGCGACAGCCGAATGCACCGATCCCCGTTCGACGATGATGCCGACGTGGTTGGCCTCGGTCCGCTTCTCGCCGAACGAGCGGGTGAACCTGCGGATCGCATTCGAGACGAAACCCGTGCCTCTCGTCAGGAAGATGTCGCAGGGTTCGAGCACGAGATCCTCGTCGGGGATGTAGTCGTTCATGCCGTACCTCCTCGCGTCGCCCGCTGACGTCTGCGGAGGCACCCGGGAGGCCTCGTGGCGCCAACGGGCAGACTCCAACTGTCGACGCTCGCACCGTCGGGCCCGATCCGGTAGGGGCGGAGGTCACCGGGCGGGAGGCGGCGTCAGCGTCGTCGAACACGGGCCGCCGACCGCGCGGACGCCTGACCCCAATAGGCTCATGCCATGGGGCGAACACAGACACGGGCGACTGTCGATCGGCGTGTCGTCGCCGCGCTCTTGGTGCTCGCGCTCGCGATCATCCTGCTACTGAGCCTGTCGGACGCCGTACCGGTCATCGTGAAGCGAACAGCAACGTTCCTCGGCGTGCAGGAGGCGGTCAAGACGCTTTCGCCCCGACACGATCCATGGCTCCCCGCCCACGCGTTGACCTGGGCGGTGCTGACCACTGCTCTCTGCGTCACGATCCGCGACAAATGGTCCCGCGCTGTCGCGGCAACCGCGCTGTTCTTGTTCAGCTTCGCCCTCGAGATCGGCCAGGACCGATGGACGGCGACGCGACACTTCCAGACAGAGGACATCATCGCGAACCTGACCGGCGTGAGCCTCGGGCTGGTCATCGCCGTACTGCTGTATACGCGACTCCAGCCCCACCGGACTCTGTGACGTTCTAGAGCCGCATCGGTGGTATGTCGTCGGACCGTGACACCCGACGGCCGGCAACGTGGAGCAGGTCGTCGATCGCCAGGTCGTCGACCCGCCGAACGTGGGCCAAGCCGAGCCCCGAGAGCGCCTCGGCGGTCTGGAACTGATGATCGTCGATGTGCTCGTCGTGGGCATGTTCGCGGGGAACGAGCAACGGTAGCTTGCCCTCCTCGAGGGCTGTGAGGCTGATGCCCGTGCCGGCGTGGGCGATCACCACGTCGGCGTCACCGATCGCAGCCCGCAACTCGGCCTCGGCCATATCGGGACGAGCCTCGATCGCCAGTCCCGCCGTATCGGTGGCGCCGGTCTGCCACAAGACCTCTGCGCCGGGCGGAATGATCTCGATGAGCCGTTCCAGCAGCCGTCGGAAGCCATAGGGTCGCACGGTCCCGCAACTCACGACGATGCGAGCGACCTCGGTCTCACGGTCGCCGGCCGCGACCGAGCGGTACCCGTCGAACACCGAGCCGGCATAGTGCCAGCGGTCGTCGGCCCAGCGTTCCCACTGGTTGTGGAGGTGCACGCGCGGGACCCGTTGGAGCCATCGGCCCGTGAACGACGGTCCGTCGAGACGTGTGGCGCTCTCGATGTAGTGGGCCGGAATACCGAGCGCAACGGCGACCGGAAGGAAGGCGAGCGCCACGCCGGACCCGGTGCTGATGACCGAGGACACCTCCTCGCCGCGAAGCAACGTGACGGCACGAGGCACGCATCGGGCGAGGCTGCGATACCCCCGCGGCTCGACGTAGGGCACGAACCGTACGTCCTCGTCCGCGAGCACGGATCGACTCTGCTCGCTGTCGAATGTGACCCAGACCGGGCGACCCTCGATCGGGAGTCGGTCCACGAGCTTCCACAGCTGATGCAGATGGCCGCCGGTCGAGGCCACCAGTACGGTCGCCATGTCGTCGAGCTTACGACCACCGGTCGCAGTCGGGGCCACCCGGCGCGGGGTCGTTCGGCCCAGCCCGCCTTTCAGATCGTCGGGTGCCGATCTACGCTTCTAGCGGAACAGAGGGCACCGGCGACGCAGAGGTGCGTTGGCGGCCATGGTGAGGAGCGAACAGGTGGGCGAGCGGGTAGCGGTCATCGGAGCCGGCTATGTCGGGCTGACAACAGCGGCATGTCTGGCCCACATGGGTCACGAGGTCGTGTGTGCCGATATCGACGAGGAACGGATCGCCCAGCTGAACGCAGGCGAGACGCCGATCTTCGAACAAGGTCTCGAGTCGCTGCTCCGAGAGGGACGGGCGAACGGACGACTGACGTTCGTGCTCGGCGCGGCGAACGCCGCGGCGACGGCGACCATCTGCTTCCTGTGCGTTCCCACCCCGCAGAGTGCCGACGGCGCGGCCGACCTCCAGTACCTCGAGGTGGCTGCCAGACAGATCGCGCCCGTGCTCGGGGCCGACTCGATCGTAGTCAACAAGTCGACCGTGCCCATCGGGTCCACCCGTGTGGTCGCGGCGTGGCTCGAACGGGCCGACGTCTCGGTCGTATCCAACCCCGAGTTCCTGCGCGAGGGCACGGCAGTGCACGACTTCCTCCATCCCGACCGCGTCGTCGTCGGCGCCGACGACCCCGCCGCCGCTCGACGGGTCGCCGACCTGTACCAGACGCTCGACACGAACACGATCGTGTGCGATGCCGCATCGGCCGAGATGATCAAGTACGCCGCCAACGCCTACCTGGCGATGAAGCTCTCTTTCGTCAACTCGGTCGCCGCGCTGTGCGAACACGTGGGCGCCGACTGCAGCCCGGTGGTCGAGGGGCTGGGCAGCGATCACCGGATCGGACCCCACTATCTCCAGCCCGGACCCGGGTGGGGCGGTTCGTGCTTCCCGAAGGACACGCTCGCACTCGACTGGATGGCCCGCGAGGTCGATTACCGTTTCGACCTGCTCCAGACCACCGTCGAGGTCAATGAGCAGCAGTTCGACCGCACGGTTGCCAAGGCCGAGGCGTTCGCCGGCGGCTCGCTCGCCGGCCAGCAGGTAGCGGTCTGGGGTCTGGCCTTCAAGGCCGACACCGACGACTACCGCGAGTCGCCCGCGCTGCACATCGTCCAGCGTCTGCTCGACGTCGAGGCCAAGGTCAGGGCATACGACCCGGAGGTGCGTTCGCTGCCGTTCGAGGGTGTCGACGTCGTCGCGGATCCCTACGAAGCCGTCGAGAATGCCCGCGTGTTGCTGCTGATCACCGAGTGGGACGAGTTCCGGTGGTTGGACTTCGACCGCATCCATCGGCTGATGGCCACACCACACATCGTCGACGGTCGGAACCTCCTCGACCGCGATCAGCTTCGCTCCATCGGGTTCCAGTACCGCGGGGTGGGTCGCTGAATGCAGACGACGCTCACATACCAGCGCGCGCCCGGCACCGTGCACGAGGTGAGCGATGGCTGCGCAGTCGTCCTCGACCCGACCGGCACCACCATGACGACGCTCAACAGCATCGGGACGATCGTGTGGGAGGCCCTGGCAGAGCCGCGCGACGTCGACGAGCTGCTCGGACTGCTCGCGGCTGCGCATCCCGACACGCCGCCTGCGGTGCTGGAACACGACATCGCCGAATTCCTGTCCGACCTCGAGTCCAAACGGCTGGTCAGCGCGGCAGATGCTGGCAGTTGAACGGGTCACGAAGCGGTTCGACCCACCGACAGGCCTGCTACGTCTGGTGAGCCGCTCGGCGATCGGTGATCCGGTCGTCGCCATCGAGGACATCAGCTTCGGCGTCGGACGCGGCGAGGTCGTCGGGCTCGTCGGACCGAACGGCGCGGGCAAGACCACCCTCCTCCGCATCATCGCGACCCTGCTCGAACCCACCACGGGTCGCGTGACGTTGGACGATGTCGACATGAACGACGATCCGGTCCGGGCCCGCGCCCAGCTCGGTCTGCTCCTCACCGATGAACGGTCGCTGTACTGGCGCCTCACCGGTCGACAGAACCTCGAGTTCTTCGGTGCCATGGCCGGCCTCGATCGCGGTTCGGCGCGACGCCGGGCCGAGGAACTGCTCGACGAGCTCGAGCTCTCCCACCGTGACAAACGCGTCTTCGGCTATTCGTCGGGCATGCGGGTCCGCCTCGGACTCGCCCGGGCACTGCTGCACGACCCTCCCTTGCTCGTCCTCGACGAGCCGAGCCGCAGCCTCGACCCTCTCTACTCGGTCGAGCTCGGCGCCAGGCTCCGACAGCTCGCCGGTGCCGGTCGAGCGATCCTGCTGTCCAGCCATCGCCTCGACGAGGTCGCCGACTGGTGCGATCGGGTCGTCGTGTTGGTCGACGGTTCGACACGGTTCGACGGGAGGACCACCGATCTCTCCTCGGAGTCCGCGGCCATCCCCCGTGCGCTGCATGACCTGCTGGTGCCCGGCTCGGACGACCGCGAATGATGCGACGGCGTACCTCGCCACGGCTCGGCCGGGTTGTCGCGATCGCTCGCCGCGACCTCGCCATCGAGCTGAGCTACCAGCTTCGCCTCATCATCCGCTACCTGAGCGTCGGCGCGCTCGCCGTGCTCGTCTTCTACGCGTCCGATCTGGTCCAGGATCCCGAGGAGCTGGAGGGGTTCGCGGGCGGCTACTACGAGTTCGTCATCGTCGGGCTGGCCGTCACGGCATTCGCCGACCTCGGCTTGTCGAGCTTCACCAGGCGGATGAGCGAGGAACAGGCGCAGGGCACGCTCGAAGCGCTGCTGGCGACACCGACGCGACCCGGCACGCTGCTCACCGGCGGCTTCCTCGTGCCACTCCTGCTCACTGCGGTCGAGGTCGCGCTGCTGGTCGGTTTCGGCATCGGCGTCGCCGGAGTCGGCATCCCGGTCGGCGGCCTGTTGATCAGCCTGCCGCTGTTCATCCTGACGATCATCAGCTTCTGCACCCTCGGGATCATCTCGGCCGCACTCATCATCGTGGCCAAACGCGGCGATCCCCTCACCGGTCCCGCCTACCAGCTCACGTTGCTGTTGTCGGGCGCCGTCTTCCCCATCGAGGTGTTC
>JAOTZB010000285.1 GCA_029861625.1 Acidimicrobiia bacterium | reverse complement strand
CGGGGGCGCAGGTTCAGTCGACGACGGTGATGGCGTGTTCTGGGCAGTTGTCGCGGGTGAGCCGGGCCTTGTCCTCGAGCTCGCCGGGAACGTCACCGTCGCCGATGTGGCTGGCGTAGCCGTAGTCATCGACATCGAACAGCTCGGGCGCCAACATGTAGCACCGGTTGTGGCCCTGGCACTTGTCGGGATCGACTCGGATCTGCATCAGAACACCACCGGAAGGACTCGGGGGCCGCGGACCTGCCCGGCGGCCCAGGTGACAGCGGACGGATCTTCGAGCTCGAACTCGGGAATCCGAGCGAGCCACTCCTCGATCGCGACTCGCATCTCCAGTCGAGCCTGGTTCGAGCCGGCGCAACGGTGGATACCGACCCCGAAGGCCATGTGTCGGTTCTGCGCTCGGTCGATGATCACCTTGTCGGCGTCGTCGAAGACCTCGGGGTCGCGGTTGCCGGCCGGGAAGTTCATGATCACCCGATCGCCGGCGTCCATCGGGCACCCTCGGAACACTGTTGGTTCCGACACGATCCTGGCCATGGTCACCGGCGAGTACGCCCGCAACAGCTCCTCGACCGCCACCGGGACGAGCTCGGGCTCGGCGACGAGGCGGCGCCGGTCCCCGGGGTGTTGGGCCAGGTGCCAGATGGCCGATCCGATCGAGGACCATGTCGTGTCGATTCCCGCGATGAGCAACAGCACACACGTGTGGATCACGTCTTCGGGAGTCACGGACCGCCCGTCGATCTCGGCGGCCAAGAGCTCGGATACGACATCGTCGCCCGGGTTCTCGACCCTGGAACCGACGAGCTCGACGAAGTACTCGAGCGTGGCGTCGCGGCACCGGATCCGCAGGTCGGCATCCTCGTAGCCGAGCTCGAGGATGCCGCGTACCCAGTCCACGAACGTGTCGCTCATGTCGTCGGGCACGCCGAGCATGTGGGCGATGACGCGCGGCGGGATCTGTTGGGCGTACTGCACGGCAGCGTCGACCCGACCGTCGGCGATGAAGCCGTCGATCAGCTCGGCGGCCAGCTTGCGGGCGAACGGTTCGTCGCGTTCTCGGACCCGGCGGGGCGAGAATGCCGGCAGGATCAGGCGCCGGGCGCCGTGGTGTTCCGGTGGGTCGCTGTCGATCGGTGGAAGACGAATGACGGGCGAGCCGGGCACCGGTGGCATGACGGCGACGGAGCGCGACGTGAACGTCTCGACATCCTGGGCGATGGCAACGAGATCGTCGTAGCGAGTCGGCATCCAGGAGCCGTCGTGCCGGTCCGTGTGTGCAACCGGGCACGTGGATCGCAGCTCGTCCCACACCGACCACGGGTCCTCGACGTAGGAAGGATCGAGCAGCTCGTAGTCGGTCGCCCAGTTCCTCGCCGCGGTCTCCCCCATCGATCACTCCCCGTCCGACCGTACGTCAGCACGTTGACCTCTCGGCTGCAATGTAGTCACGGATCGATGCAGTGGTCAGTTCACCGGCAGTCGACCACGACCGCCCCGGTCAGACGTCGACAAGCAGGGACTCGAGACCCCGCAGGG
The DNA here is from genome assembly GCA_029861625.1 of Acidimicrobiia bacterium. GTDB lineage: Bacteria > Actinomycetota > Acidimicrobiia > Acidimicrobiales > JAHEJN01 > JAOTZB01. The sequence continues at coordinate 3,463 of JAOTZB010000285.1, read as the reverse complement.
TGAGATTCGCTTTCCACGTCGGCTCCTCCACCACCGTGATGGTGTCGAAACGATCGAGCACGCGATCGAGCACGACACGTCCCTCGAGCCGGGCGAGCGACGCGCCGAGGCAGAAATGGATTCCCGAGGCGAAGCTGAGCACCGGCACGTCCTCGCGGGTGATGTCGAACACGTGCGGGTCGACGAGCTTCTGCGGATCGCGGTTGGCGGCACCCAGCAGGGTGATGACGGATTCGCCGGCAGGTATCACCGTGCCGGCCACCTCGATGGTCTCGAACGCCTCTCGCCCGTCGATCTGGACCGGGCTCTCGACCCGGAGGATCTCCTCGACGGCGTTCGGCACCAGCGAGCGCTCGCGACGCAGGTGAGCGAGCTGGTCGGGATGGCGTAGCAGGGTCCAGATGCCGTTTCCGATGAGATTCGTGGTGGTCTCGAAACCCGCGGCGTAGATGAGGATGAGCGTTGCGATCAGCTCGTCATGGGTGAGCGCATCGTCGCCGTCGCGCGCCTGCACCAGCCCGGTGAGGAGGTCGTCGGCCGGTCGGACCCTTCGCTCGTCGATCAGCCAGCTGAAGTACTCGCCGAACTCGATCGCGGCCGCTTCGGCCTCGGCCTGTTGGTCCTGGGAGTACACCGGTTCGAGGGTCGTGACGAGCTTGGCCGTGTGGGAGCGGAACCGGTCGCGGTCGGCGGCCGGCACGCCGATCAGCTCGCTGATGACCCGCACCGGCAAGGGGTATGCGAGCGCCTCCATGAGATCGACGGGGCCGGCGCCGAGGAGGGGGTCGAGCAGCTCGTCGACCATCGTGACGATGTTGTCGTGCAGCTGTTCGACCCGACGCGGGGTGAAGGCCCGGCTCACGAGTCCGCGCAGACGGGTGTGGTCGGGCGGGTTCATGAACAACATCGAGCGCCGGCGGCCGTCGTCGGTTTCGGGAAGCTCGCTACCCGCCACGATCGACCGGAGCCGGCTGCCCTTCCCGAAACGCAGGTCCCGGAGCACCTGGTGGCAGTCGTCGAACCCGGTCAGGTACCACACCGGCACCTCGGCACTGCGGCTGGCCCGACCGAGCGCTCGCAGTCGCTCGTAACGCGGGTACGGGTCGGCCCGCCCCTCGGGGGTCGCCATCAGCTCGAAGACCACGGCGTCGACCTCGCCCGCCTCGGTGGAGTCGACGTCGGTCACGGAGCGACACTAGATCGCGGCGCCCGGGCCGGGCGAGCCGGAGACGGGACCGCCTGGATCGTCCGATGGGCGGTACGGTCGAACGAATGCGAATCATGGTGACGAACGACGACGGCATCGACTCGGTCGGTCTTCACGTGCTGGCCCGCGCCATGCGCGCCCACGGCGACGTGACGATCGTCGCGCCTGACAAGGAGTACTCCGGAGCCGGGGCTGCGGTCGGCGCGCTGCACCAGATCCAACCGGAGGTGCACGAGACCCGGGTCGACGGCATCGACGTGTCGTGGGCCGTCTCCGGCCCGCCGGCGCTGTGCGTGATGTTCGCCGGATTGGGCGCCTTCGGCGATCCGTTCGACCTGATCGTCTCGGGCATCAATCCCGGCAGCAATGTCGGCCGATCGGTCTATCACTCGGGCACCGTCGGGGCCGCGCTCACCGGCCGGCTGCGAGGAATCAGTGGCGTGGCCGTCAGCCAGGCGGTCGACGACTGGGGCGTCGAGGGCCAGGGCTGGGACGACGTGCTCGACAAGCAGTGCTGGGATTCCGCGGCCGAGATCGCGTCGACGGTCGTCGGCGGTCTGGTGGCGTCGCCGCCACTGGAGCCGGTCGTCATCAATCTGAACGTGCCGAACCGTCCGGTCGCCGAGATCGCCGGCTGGCGGCTGGCTCAGGTCGGCAGCGGACCGCCGCGGTCGATGGCGAGCGTCGACCTCGAGCCGAAGGCGGGCCACGCCGGCTCCTACCGGGTCCAGATGTCGTGGGGCGAGCCCATGCCGCTCGACCCCGCCACCGATGGCGGATCCATCATGGACAACCGGGTAGCCGTGAGCTGGCTCAGCCACCTCACCCATCAAGAGCCGATCGGCGACGGCGGCATCATCGCCGCGCTCGATCAGCTGTTCGGCTGACCGGTTCGTCTCGACACCGGTCGAACTGCGATCACGTCAGGCACCGAACCCGATGGCATGGAACTCGTTCATCTTCGGCAGACCCCACACCGCCCAGAACTCTCCGGTCCTCGGGCGCATGACCGCAGCGCCGGACGACTCGACGTTGTAGGGCTCCCTCGCGACCTGGCACACAGCTGTCGGATCGCTGGTCAGCTCGATGAGATCGTCAGGCCCGATGCCGGATCGGTCGAGGCGCTCGGCCGCGACCGCCATACGCCGCTTGGAGCTGGTCTGGAGATCCTCGGCCCGAGGACCCTGGACGGCGTCGGTCTCCGGGGTCGTGGTGTGATTCGTGTGCACGAGGGCATCGTCGCCGAGCGCGGTGACGGGCCGGATCGAGGGCATCGCCTCGATGTTGTAGCCGTCGCCACCGGCGTCGAACACGAGGTAGTTGTGTGCGCCCGCGAGCCGCGCGCCGATGATCACATCGCGTGCTTCCGCCGCGGTTTCGCGCTCGAGGGCATCGCGAACGACCATGGGCCACGTGACGCCGATCTGGCCATCGATGGCAACCAGGTTGTTGATGCCCACACACACGCCGAGCTCGTTCATCCCGAGCTGGCCCAGACATCCCGTGGTCGTGAACACGAGGGCGGCAGGGGTGTCATCGGCACGGGTTCGCAACAACACGACGAAGTCGGTGGCGCTGTCGTGCATGTCCCAGGTCTGCCCGAACAGGCCGGCGCCGTCGGCTCGGTGGTCGGGGACGATGAAGGCGGTGCAGTCGTCCTCGATGACCGCGTCGGGGTGCGGGCCGCCGAGCGTCGCACGGACGGTGTCCACGAAATCGGTGAAGCCGCCCACCACGACCGCCTCAGCCGGGGTGATACCCGCCCCGTCGGCCATGGCGAGCATCTCGGCGTAGAGGCGCCCGTGGTGTGCTTGGTGCGCCGGCAGGCATGCCTCGGCGAGCTCGAGCACCTCGCCACGCCCGATGGGACCCCCGCTCCAGAGTCCCGACATGACCAGCTCGACCCGCTCGTCCGTGTAGGCCCTGATCTCGTCGGCGTGGGCACTGCCGTGCACGTGGCCCATCGCCTCGGGGCTGCCCGAGATGTCGAGGACTCGAATCGGCGGGCGCTTCACGACGCGTCCCCCACGACCTCGCCGACTGCGTCGGCCAGAACGGTCATCGCCTCGTCGATCTGATCGTCGCTGCCGATCAAAGGGGGCAGGAACCGCACACAGTTGCTGTACAAACCGGCTCGGATCACGATCAGTCCCCTGGCGAGCGCCGCCACGCACACTGCGAGCGTGGCGTCGGGATCAGGCGTCTCGGTCACCGGAGTCTCGCACGCAGCGACCGCAAGTACCGGGATCGTGGAAG
>JAOTZB010000284.1 GCA_029861625.1 Acidimicrobiia bacterium | reverse complement strand
CCCCGCCGTGGCCGCCTGGCCGTGGACCAGCATGGTGAGCTCCTCGGCCAGCCGCCGCTGCGCGCTCCGCAGGTCGGGGCTGCGCTCGTGGGTCGCGACGATCTCGGCGACCTCGGACACGGGGAGCAGCGTCAACTGGAGCAGGAATCGCTCGATGTCGCGGTCGTCGGTCTGCATCCAGTACTGGAAGAACCGATAGGGAGACGTCCTCTCGGCCGACAGCCAGATGTTCTCCCCGGCGCTCTTGCCGAACTTCGTGCCATCGCTGCGCGTGACGAGCGGCCAGGTGAGCCCGTGGGCGGTGCCGCCACTACGACGGCGGATCAGATCGATTCCGGCGGTGATGTTCCCCCACTGGTCAGAGCCACCGATCTGGAGGCTGACGTCCCGGTGCTCGTGGAGCCACTGGTAGTCGTTGGCCTGGAGCAGCATGTAGCTGAACTCGGTGAACGAGATCCCCTGCTCGCTCTCCATCCGGCTCCTGACCGAGTCCTTGGCGATCATCTGGTTGACCGTCGCGTGCTTGCCGACGTCGCGGAGGAACTCGATCAGAGTCAGCGGGGCCGTCCACTCGTGGTTGTCGACCAGGTCTGCTCGGGAGAAGTCGAGGAACCGCTCGAGCTGGCCCCGGATCGCGGCCACGTTCGCGGCCAGCGTCTGCTCGTCGAGCAGGCTGCGCTCGTCGGACCGGCCGCTCGGGTCGCCCACCATGCCGGTGGCGCCGCCCACGAGCACGAGAGGTCGGTGTCCCGCGTCCTGGAACCGACGCAGCACCAACACCCCCACGAAGTTCCCCACATGGAGGCTGTCCGCGGTGGGATCGATGCCGTGGTAGAGCGCAACGGGCGACGCGAGCGCAGCGGCCAACGACTCGCGGTCTGTGGTGTCGTGGACGAGGCCCCGTGCGTCGAGATCATCGAGGATGGTCACGGGTCGGCACGATAGCTGCGCGTGTGGACCGCCGCGCGTTGGGTCCACCCCCGGGCCGGTCCACACTTGGAGCGTGGACGATGACCAGCCCGGCGACGACGACTACGACGCACTTCTCCCCGCCCCGGACCCCGACGAAGGCCGCTGGCACTGGAATGTGGCCAGGGTCGCCGCGGTGGCGGTGGTCCTCGCGACAGCGGGCTTCTGGATCTGGGCCTTCTCGCCGCTCCCGACACGCGGCAACCCCGATCGGCTGGACGACCGGACCTTCCCGGCGGCCGCAGAGGGCGTCTGCGCGGCGGGTCGCGACCGGATCGACTCGCTTCCGTCCGCCCGCGAGATGAACGACGTCCGAGAACGGGCCGATCTCATCGACGAGGGAACCGACGTCGTCATCGCACGCGTCGCCGAGCTCCGCACGATCCGCCCGGACACCGAGGACGGTGAGCTGATCGGTCTCTGGCTCGACGACTACGACACCTATATCGCCGATCGCCAGACCTACGCCGACCTTCTCCGCAGCGGTGTCGACGAGCCGTTCACCGTGACGGTTCGCGGCGTCGAGGGAGTGTCGACCCTCATCGACGGGTTTGCCAAGGTCAACGACATGGTCAGCTGCCAGGTGCCCCCAGACGTCTGATCAGGTCGAGAGCTCGCGGGCCGCAGCCAGACCGGCACGCACCAGCCGCTCGAGTCCGGCGTCGGGCTCGTGGTCACCCAGCGCTTCCTCGGTGATCCAGCGCATCGCCGTCGACTCGTGGTTCCCCACTGCCCGCGCACCCCTCGGGGCCAGGACGAGGAACCGCACGTCGAGGTGGAGATGGGTGGGCTCGCTGCCGCGCTCGGGGATCTCGTGGATGTCGAGGTCGACCGCAGGCTCGACCACGACCAGGTCGTCGATTCCGGTCTCCTCGGTGGCCTCGCGTCGCGCGACAGCCGCCAGGTCGCCATCACCGTCAGCGTGTCCGCCGGGCTGCAGCCACCGGCCCAGCTTGGCGTGATGCAACAACAGCACACGGTGACGCCCGTGATCGACCACCAGCGCCGACCCGGTCAGATGGCCACGACGGCACGACCGTGACAGCGCTTCGGGCTCGGCGCCGAGGAAACGCAACATCTCGGCACGGAAACCCTCGACGACCGGCTCTGTCGTCTCGACTGCGCCGATCTGCGCGGCCGCGAGACCGATGTCGGCGGCAACCGACGGTGCGCCGGTGCGGCGCCGGTACATCGATGTCAACCCAGCGCCGGCCATTGGCCGGCGGCTCGTCTGGAGCCGGCGATCATGACCGCGACAGGTTCGGGTCGTCGGCCACGGTGAACCGCCACGGCAGGTCGGCCCCGGCCGACAGACCGATCCGCGTCGAACATCCGGGGTCGTCCGGCGGTGCGACCCCGTCGTCCAGGAATCGGACCGGACTGTCGGCGGCACACACATCGATGCCGTCGAGGACACCGTCGATGGCCAGAGCCTGGCAGAGCTTCGCGGGCCCGGAGCAGAGGTCTCGATCGCGCCGAGCTGCGGGACGTCGAGACCGCATCAGCTCGAGGCCGGCGACCGGGGCCGCGGCGCGCAGCAGGACGGCGCTGCACTCCCCGTCGCGGCCACACACGACGTTCGCGCACCAGTGCATCCCATAGGTGAAGTACACGTACAGGTGCCCGGGTGGCCCGAACATGACCTCGGTGCGCGGCGTCGGGCCACGGAATCCATGACTGCCGGGATCCTCTCGGCCCCGGTACGCCTCGACCTCGACGATTCGTCCCTCACACCGACCCGCTTCGACGATCTTCTGCAACAGATCGGGCGCGACGTCGAGGGCGTCGCGGGCGAAGAACGAGCGCGGCAACACCTTCACACCCCGAGATGGCTCCGGAGCGCATCCGGGATCGGCACGGGGCGGAGGTCGTTGTCGACCACGACATAGGTGATGGTCGACTCGAACACCGGGCGGTCGCCGACCGACCCCGAGGAGCCGACGTCGAGCGACGTGTTTCCCCAACGCGTGACCGCGGCATCGATCGTCAGGATCTCGGCCAGGTGGGCCGGGCCATCCCACGTGATCGCAGCAGCCTTGAGCATCACTTCCCATCCGAGCGACTCGAAGTCGGTGTGTAGCTCGCGCAGCCAACAGTCGAAGGCGTCGTCGACGAAGGTCAGGTAGTGCGCGTTGTAGACGACCTTCTGGGCATCGCAGTCGACGTAGCGCACGCGAACGTCGTGGCGATAGCCCATCAGACCCGAGCCTGATCGAGCGCCATGCGGGTGCGGAACCGTTCGATCTGGGCACCGACAGCGTCCGGACCGCCAGCGCCGTGGGTCACCCGGCGTGTCACCGACGCGCCGGGTGCGATCAGTGCGGCGGCGTCCGGCCCGAGGTCCGCCTCGGAACGGACGAGGTCGGCGAACGGCGCCTCTCCCGCGAGCGACCGCCGAACCAACACACCGACGACGGCGTGTGCATCGCGAAACGGCGTACCCCGCTCGACCAACCACTCGGCCAGGTCGGTTGCAGCCGCATACGGTGAGTCGGCTCCCGCGGCCATGGCCTGATGGTCGAAGGAGAGCGTCGACAGCATGCCGTCGAGCGCGAGCAGCGTGAGTCGAACGGTGTCGACCGCATCGAACAGGGGCTCCTTGTCCCCCTGGAGATCCTTGTTGTAGGCGAGCGGCAACCCCTTGAGCGTGGCCAGGAATCCGGTCAGGTGCCCGATGAGGCGCCCGGCTTTCCCCCGCGCCAGCTCGGCGATGTCGGGATTCTTCTTCTGCGGCATCATCGACGAACCGGTCGAGAACGCATCGTCGAGAGTGACGAAGCCGAACTCGCTGCTCGCCCACAGGATCAGCTCCTCGCCGATCCGCGAGAGGTGAACGCCCAGGAGGCTCAACGCGAAGAGCGACTCGGCCACGAAGTCGCGATCGCTGACCGCGTCGAGCGAGTTGTCGAACACGGACTCGAAACCGAGGGCGTCTGCGCTCCGGTGCGGATCGAGCGGAAGTGACGAACCCGCCAGCGCCCCGGCGCCGAGCGGCGAGACGTCGACCCTGGTCCGGGCGTCGATCAGTCGATCGACATCGCGGGCGAGCGCCCATCCATGGGCGAGGAGGTGATGCGCGAGCAGGACCGGCTGCGCCTGCTGCAGGTGGGTGTACCCGGGCAGGTAGGCGTCGCCGGCCCGCTCGGCCATGGCCAACAAGGTGGCCTGGAGCCCGAGGGTGTGCCCGACGACATCGGTGAGCGAGCGCTTGGTCCACAGTCGGAGATCGGTTGCCACCTGGTCGTTCCGGGATCGCCCGGTGTGCAATTTCGCGCCCGCCGGTCCCGCGATCTCGGTGACGCGTCGCTCGACGAGGGTGTGAATGTCCTCGTCGCCGCCGGCGAAGGCGATCGAACCGTCGTCGATCTCGGCCTCGACCTGGTCGAGCGCAGCGACGACGACCCCGTGTTCCTCCTCGTCGAGCAGGCCGACCTCGAGGAGCATGCCGATGTGGGCACGCGAGCCCGCGATGTCCTCACGATAGAGCCGACGGTCGAACGACAGGCTGTCGTTCAGCGCCTGGAGCGCCTCGCTCGGCCCGCCCGAGAACCGACCGTGCCAGAGCTCGCGGCGATCCGTCGGACCCCGGTCCGTGGCCCCGGTCACCGCGCGCTCCGCTGGGCGAGCGTCCTGAGCCGCAAGGCGTGGAGCTTGATGAAGCCTTCGGCGTCGGCCTGGTCGTACGCGCCGTCATCCTCCTCGAATGTGGCGATCTTCTCGTCGAACAGCGAGTCGGGGCTCTTCCGGCCGACGACATCGACGCTCCCCTTGAACAGCTTCACGCGGACGTCGCCGTTGACGTGCTCCTGGGACGCGTCGATCATGCCCTGCAACAGCTCGCGTTCGGGGCTGAACCAGTACCCGTTGTAGATCAACTCCGCGTATCGCGGCATCAGCTCGTCCTTGAGATGCGCCGCGCCCCGGTCGAGGGTGATCGACTCGATGCCGCGGTGCGCACGCAACATGATCGTGCCGCCAGGAGTCTCGTAGGCACCCCGGGACTTGATTCCCACATAACGATTCTCGACGATGTCGAGGCGGCCGATGCCGTGCGCACCACCGAGACGGTTCAGCTCGCCGAGAGCC
>JAOTZB010000283.1 GCA_029861625.1 Acidimicrobiia bacterium | reverse complement strand
GTGGGAAGGATCGCCGAGACCGAGAACGTGCTGTACCGCCCCCGAGATGGCAACGGCGACGTAGAGCTCCGGGTCCACGGCGACACCGGTGGTGCCGATCTGGCGGGCGGTGTCCGCCCATCCCGCGTCGGTGACGACGCGAGTCGCGCCGAGCGCGGCGCCCAGCACCTCACCGACGCGACCGAGCAGGGCAACCCGCTCGGCGTCGGCCAGCCCCGCGCCTGCGCCGACGATACGGGGAGCATCGGCCAGATCGATCGTGACGGGATCGGGGGGAAGAGCGGCGACCACCGGAGCGTCGGCCGCCTCGCCGTATTCGAGCTCGACGGCACCGAGGCGGGGGAGTGGTGCGTTCGTGGGCAGCACGCCCGTCGCTCCGGGCTGCATGGTCACGACGGCCGGCCCGTCGATGTGTACCTGGATCTCGACCAGGCCCCGCGGGCCGACGATGACGGCCCGGTCGTCATCGAGCTCGATGGCGTAGGGCACGAGCGGACGGTCGAGCGAGGCCGCAATCCGAGGTGCGAGGTCGCGCCCGTCCGGCGAGCCCGGCACCACGATGAGGTGGCGCTCGGCGAGACGCGCGGCCATCGCCTCGGCGAGTGCGCCCGGTCGAAACGTCGCGGACTCGGTGGCCCAGAGCTCGGCGGTGGCGATGCCCTCGAGCTCGGCGACGGCATCGGCGGTTCCGTCGCCGACGACCCACACCCGTCCCCCGGCGGCGGCCACGGCCTCGGTGGCACCGAACGGGACCCTCCCGCCCCGAACCGGTACGATCGCGAGCCGTTCGCGGCTCACAGCGCCGCCCCGACCCGTTGGCCGTCGATGACGGCAGCATGCGCTCGGCGTGGTGTCACACAGTCGCCGACCCGTTCCACCGCGACGGCTGCTGCTCGACAGTCGAGGTAGAGCTGCTCGGCCGGCGACTGCTGTACCGCGCACACGACCCAGTCGACATCGCGAACGCCGGCGACACCCGTCGGGTGATGCATGACCTGCACGGCCCCGTCGGCGATCGCGGTGACGATCGTGTCGGTGGTCAACACGATCTTCTTGGCGGTCGACCGGATCAACCACTGCTCCTGGTCGAGCGTCACGCCGAGGTCTTGACCGACGACCATGCCCGGCGTGATGACCTCGACGCTGCACCCGCGATCGGCGAGCAGTTCGGCCACGGATGTCGCCTGGTGGAATCCGAGCTCGTCGAAGACGACAACCGATCCGTCGGGGTCGACGCCACCGTCGAGGACGTCGCGGACATCGACGACCCGGGGCCGTCCCTCGCCCGGTGGTGGCGCCCACCACGGACGAACCGGGTTCGCACCGGTCGCGACGACGACGACGTCCGGGGCCTCCGAGGCGATGTAGTCGAGGTCGACCGCCTTGCCGAATCGGAGCTCGACCCCGAGTCGCCTGCACTCGGCGAGCTGATTGCGGACGAGGTCGCCGAGCTCGGCCCGGTTGGGCACCGACGCGGCCAGCCGGATCTGACCGCCGGCGAGGTCGGACAGCTCCTGGACGACGACGTTGTGGCCCCGCCCCGACGCGGCGATGGCCGTCTGGAGCCCGGCCGGACCCGCACCGGCGACGAGCACCCGCTTGCGTCGGACCGGCGGCTCGACGGTGGCGGGTGCCGTGCTCTCCCGACCGGCGTGGGGGTTCTCGATGCAGCCCAGCCAGCGGTTGAGACCCATGCGCCCGACGCACTCCTGGTTGCACGACAGGCAGAGGCGGATCTCTTCGGTGTTGCCCGACCGGGCCTTGGCCGCGAAGTCGGGATCGGCGATTTGGCCTCGTACGACACCGACGAGGTCGCACAGCCCGTCGTCGATCGCCCGCTCGGCCTGGAGCGGATCCTTGAACCGGCCCACGCCCACAACCGGTAGGTCGACCGCCTGGCGGATGGCCGACGGGATGAACATCGCGTAACCGGGCGGGATGTGCATCGAGGCTTCGATCATGAACAGCGTCGCCGTGGCAACGCCTATCGACGTGTTGATGTAGTCGACCTGGCCGGTGGCCGCGACGATGCGGGCCGTCTCGACGGCCTCCTCGACCGTGATCCCGTCCTCGATGAGCTCGTCGCCGCAGAGCCGGACGCCGAGGGCCAGGCCGGGGCCGATCGTCTCGCGGACCGCGGCCACGATCTCGACCAGGATGCGGGCTCGGTTCTCGAGATCACCGCCGTAGTCGTCGCGGCGGTGGTTGGTGGCGCGCGAGAGGAAGCCCCGCACGATGGAGCTGTGGCTGCACTGGAGCTCTATGCCGTCGAAGCCGCCCTGGCGGCAGTGGTCGGCCACCAATGCGTAGCCGGCGACGACATCGGCGATCTCGGTCATGGTGAGCGGCTTCGGCACTTCGCGGAAGAGCGGATCGGCAACCGGGCTCGGCGCCCACACGGGCAGCCGTGTGTACATCGACGATGCCTGGCCGCCGTTGTGGTTGATCTGCGCGAGGATCGGTGTGCCGTGGCCGTGGACCGCCTCGGTGATCAGGCGGTAGCCGGGAACGACCTCGGGGTGGAAGCCGTGGATCATCTTCTCGTACGGCCAGTCGGTCGGGTGGACCGAGTGCTCCTCGGTGACGATCAGCCCCGCGCCACCCGCCGCCCTGGCGGCGTAGTAGGCAACATGTTGATCGGTCGGTAACCCGTCGTCGGCGTAGTTGGTGAGGTGGGCGGAGAACACGATGCGGTTCCGCACCGTGACCGGACCGATCCGCATCGGGCTGAACAGGCGGGGATACCGCCCGACCGGGCTCATGCGTCGACCGCCCGGGCCCGGTCGGCCGCCTCCGAGGCGGCGATCGCAACCCGACGGCCCTCGAGGATGGCCTCGTGCAGGGTGCGCGGTGCGACGGCGTCACCCGCCGCGGCGTCACCGACGGGCGTTGCCGTCGGATGCCGATGGCCGGCGTCGACGAGGGTTGCTGCCGCGAGCGTGGATCGTCCGTTCGTGATCCTGTCCTCGATCTCGACTTCGCCCGCTCGAACGGCACGAAGCACCGAGTGTTTCACGACGGTGACGCCCGCCTGGAGCAGTCGTGTGCTCGACGCGGCAAGGTCGCCCGACATCGAGAGCTGCATCCCGGTGATCACATCGGGGGTGAGCAGGGTGACCGGTAGGAGCGGCGCGAGCGTCTCCGCCACCGAGATCCCGACTGGGCCTCCGATGGGGTCCCAGACCACCACCGGCCCCGCCGGCGGACCGTCGCCGGCACGCAATGCTGCGAGGAGATCGAGTGCGTCGATGACCGTGTTCTCGACGGACTTGCCGCCTGCGACCTCGTAGGTCCGCCGACCCCGTTGGCCACCCGGACACCAGATGATCTCGGCCCCGCCGGCCCGTAGCGGCTCGATGTCGTCGGCCTCGAGTCGCTCGCCGAGATGGATCTCGACACCGAGTCGACGGCACTCGGCCTCGAGCCAGTCGACGATGGCAACGAGCGGTGCGCGGCCGGTCGCGTGGCTCCAGTCCCGTACGATCCCGCCGGTCTCGCTGCGCTGGTCGTTCACGGAGACGGAGTGACCGGCCTCGGCCAGCACTCGTGCCGCCTCGAGCCCGGCGGGGCCGGCCCCGATGACGACGAACCGGCGTCTGTGCGCAGCGACCGGGGGAGCTTCGTCCTCGGTGGTCTCGAACCCGACTGTCGGATTGACGACACAGCTCACGATCGGGTTGCGCGCATCTCGGACCTGACATCGCTGATTGCAACGGATGCACGGGCGGACTCGATCGTTGTGGCCCGAGACCAGCTTGGCGGCCAGGTCCGGGTCGGCGAGCTGGGCGCGAGTCATCTCGACGGCATCGCAGCGGCCGTCGTCGATGGCCCACTCGGCCTGGCCCCAGTCGACGATCGACCCTTGTGCGACGAGCGCGACCTCGCGGGGCACGGCAGCCCGATGCTGCTCGACCAGCCCGAGATTGAACCCGGCGTCGACGTGGCTGTCGGGTCGGGTCGCGTCGGCGCTGTAGATCGACCCTCGCACCACGACGAGGTAGTCGATGCTTCCTCCCAGCGCGGCCGCGATGTCGGCTGAGGACTCGGGGGTCAGCCCCGCCCACGGCGCCAGTTCGTCACACGACAAACGGAGCCCGACGATTCCGTCGCCGACCGCGGCGCGAACGCGGGCGAGCACCTCGGTCGCGAACCGCAGCCGACCGGTGCCGTCCTCGCCGCCGCCCCAAACGTCTTCGCGCAGGTTGGTCAGTCCCGACAGGAACTGCCTCACCAGGCTGTGCTGGCCGGCGTTCACCTCGACACCGTCGACGCCGCTCACCACCGCGAGACGGGCCGCGTGCTCGAAACCGTCGAGCACTGCCTCGATGTCCTCGGCTTCCATCGCCTTCGGAAGCTCGCGGGTGACCACATCGGCGACGTGGCTCGGCGCCCAGGTCTCACGTTGCGAGTAGGCGCTCGACCCCTGCATGCCGGCGTGGCCGAGAGCGGCGACCACGGCCGCGCCGTGGGGATGACAGGCCGCTGCGATCGCCTGCCAGCCCGGACCGCTGTCGGTTGCGCGCGGGCATCGCTCGTAGGGCCAATCGCTGTTGTGAACCGAGGCCTCCTCGGTGACGATCAAGCCCGCGCCGCCGACGGCCCGCCGCTCGTAGTACGCAACGTGGCGGTCGCTGAAGGCGCGGCCTCGCCCGAGGTTCGTCTCGTGGGGCCCGAAAACGATGCGGTTGCGCAGTTCGGTTCGGCCCAACTGCAACGGTTCGAGCAATCGCACCGTCGAATTGTCGTCGCTGCACGTCGTGCTGGCGAACCGACCATCCGGCCTGACCCCGAGCCGGGTCGGGCCAACTGTTCTCGGTCGTGTTCGCTGGCGTGCTGCCGTCGTCGTTTGGCCTTGTGCTTGTTGCGGTTGCGGGGGCCGCAGAGGAGCTGACCGCTGGCGGTGGACGTGACGCCGTGGTCTTCCCATTCGATGACATGATCGGTCTGGCGAGCCGGCGGAGCTCGTTGTCGAATTCGATGCCTGCCGGCGGGGGCAGGTCGGCATCGAAGCGGTACATGCCGTCGAGGCTGGGCGAAGAGTGCAGGCGGCGCTTCTGGTGGCGCTC
>JAOTZB010000282.1 GCA_029861625.1 Acidimicrobiia bacterium | reverse complement strand
CGGCATATCGGAACCGGGACGGCTCAGCACAACGGCACGAGGAATGTCGTCGGCGAGGAAGGCCGCGATGGAGGCGGCCAGACGGACTCGGTCGTCGTCGGTGAGCTCGGCCAGTCGCGGGCCGAGATACTCGTGAGCAGCGGTGAGCGCCCGCGTCTTGTCGCGGACACCACGGGCGAGCACCGTTGTGGCGACGGGGCAGTCGGTCCAAGCCAGCGCTGCTTCCCACTCGGCGAGATCGAGGCCGGCGACCACGATGAGTCGCGACACGAAGAACGTGTCGGGATCGGTCTCGGCGTGAAGCGCGCGCCGGATGACATCGTGGTTCGCGACCGGACTCGATTCGTGATCCGGACCTCGGCGATAACCACCGAAGGCCGTCGCAACGAGCCGGCATGCATCGGCCAGACCGGCGTGGTCGGTCGCGGCCGCCGCGAGCGCGTATTTCAGGTCGGCCTCGCGGCCGGTCTCGATGCACATCCGCACGAGGGTGGCCTCGTGCTCGGCGATGGCGCGGAACTCTGACCAGGCCCGCATGCTCCAGATCAGCGCGGCGGCATCGACCGTGGCGGGCTCGTATGCGTCGCGGTCGAAGGAGTCCCATGGCACCTCGATCTCGGGATCGAACATCGACCCGTTGGTCTCGAGGAAGAACGCTCGCAGGTGCGGTCGGGTCGGCGCGAGATCGAGCGGATAGCGCTGCTCACGCGGCAGCGGGAACGGTCGCGAGCGATCGGAGATCGGATCGACCGGTTCATCGCGACGGCGCTGGTCGGTGGGTGAGCTCATCACGCTCGTTTCGGGAACGGCCTGACCTCGGGCACAGTAGCCCGGAGAGCCGAGACACGCTCCGGGCCCACCGCCGATAGGACTCAGTGCCGGATCATCACGTGTTTGATCTCGGTGTATGCATCGAGTGCGTAGACACTCATGTCCTTGCCGTTGCCCGACTTCTTGTACCCCCCGTGAGGCATCTCCGAGGCCATCGCGCCATGGTCGTTGATCCAGACGGTGCCGAACTGGAGCGCGGCGGCGGCTCGCATCGCGCGGCCCGGATCTCGGGTCCAGACACTTGCGGCCAATCCGTACTCGACGTCGTTGGCCCATCGCAGCGCGGTCTCGTCGTCGGGTGCTCGTTGGACCGTCACCACCGGGCCGAACACCTCCTGTTGGACGATGTCCCAGTCCTGGCCGACGCCCACGACCACAGCGGGCTCGTAGTAGTAGCCGGACCCGCTGCGAGTGTTCCCGCCGGTCGTCACCTCGGCACCGCGGTCCCGGGCCCCGGCAACATACGTGTCGACTCGATCGCGGTGCGCGGAGGAGACCAGCGGCCCCATCTCGGACTCGGGCAGCGCAGGGTCGCCCGTCACGATCGAGGAAACCGCAGCGGTGAGCCCTTCGACGAGCGGTTCGTAGGTGCCCGAGGCGGCAATGACACGGCACGGCGCCGCGCAGTCCTGGCCGGCGTTGTAGAAGCTTGCCCCCCGGAGGCTGGCGGCCATGGCGCCGACATCGGCGTCGGCCAACGCAACGACCGGGGCGTTGCCGCCGAGCTCGAGATGGACGCGGGTCACGGACTGCGCGGCGGCAGTCGCGACGGCGACCCCTGCGGCCACGCTTCCGGTCACCGACACGAGAGCAACCTCGGGGTGCTCGACCAGCGGGGTTCCCACATCGGGCCCGCTGCCACACACGACATTGAGCACACCGGGTGGGAGCACCTCGGCGGCGAGCTCGGCAAACCGGATCGTGGAGTAGGGCGTGAGCTCCGACGGTTTCAACACGACAGTGTTTCCGGTCGCCAGCGCCGGTCCCAGCTTCCAGATCGCCATGTTGAGCGGGTAGTTCCAGGGCGTGATCGCGCCGACCACCCCCAGCGGATCGCGGCGGATCATCGACGTGTATCCGTCCACGTACTCGCCGGCGGCCCGCCCCTCGAGGAATCGACCGGCAGCCGCGAAGAATCGCCACGTGTCGATGAGGGACTCCAGCTCGAAGTCGAGCATGCCGACCGGCTTCCCGACATTCAGCCGCTCGATTCGTGCCATCTCGGAGACGTCGGCCTCGAGCGCGTCGCCTAACTCGTGGAGCAGCTCGCTTCGCCGCCTCGGCGTGGTCTGCGACCACTGCTCGAAGGCAGCCTTTGCCGCGCCGACCGCGTCGTCCACATCGGTCATGTCGCCGGCGGCGACGTCGCCGAGCACCGTGCCCCTGGCCGGGTCGAAGACTTCGGTCGTGGCGCCCGAGCGGGCGGGCACGAATCGGCCGCCGATGAAGTTGAGTCCGTGCATACGATCGGTCCTCTCGCTCAGCGCTGCTCGAGCGCGGCGTTCTGCTCTTCATGAGCGTCCCACGTCCCTGGCCCCGGGATGATGCTAGTGGTCGGGGCGTGCGGCCGGATCGGAGCCGAGCACGCGACGTGGTCCGCCGGTCGTCGCTCGTTTCGCGCCGGCGGGGAGGCCATGGGGGATCAGGCGAGGTCGTAGCTCGCGATCGTGCAGCCAACGGCGAAGATCGGGATCGGAGCGTAGAAGGCCACCGTGCCCGACGCGCCACCTGCCGCCGCGCTCACGGCGACGAAGGTCCGGATCTCGAAGCCGCCCTGGCCGGCGTCGGCGTAGATGCCGAGGTCGTCGTAGTCGACCAACGCGTCATGGTCGTTGCGGCACCAGCGGTCGAGGAACTCGCGGTCCCACTCCTCGTTGATCTTCCCGGAGTCGGGTGTGGCCGGCCAGTGGGAGATGCCACCGGTGCCGATGACGGCGATGCGTTCGGGCACCGAGTCGGCGGCCCGCCGGAGCGCCTCACCGAGTGCCCAGGCCCGAGGCAGCGGGGTGAGTGGCGGGCCCTGGCAGTTGATGTTGACGGGAATGATCGGCAGGTCGAACCGGGGGGTCACGAAGTGCAGTGGCACCGCGATGCCGTGGTCGAACCGCCACTCCTCGGCGTAGGAGACGTCGACGGTCTGCATGACCTCGGTGATGATGCGTCGCGACAGGTCGCGGTTCCCGGGGGCGCGAAAACGGTCGATGGCGAGCCAGCCGGGGTCCTCGATGGGTCCGTCGTAGAAGTCGGCCATGCCGATGGCGAAGGTCGGCATGTTGTCCATGAAGAAGTTGGCGAAGTGTTCGGCGGCGATGACGACGAGCGCCTCGGCGCCGGATTCCTCGATGTCGGCGCGCATGCCGTCGAACGCCGCGTAGAACCGGTCGCGGACCTCGGGATCGGCTTGGTCGGCTCGGCCGGTGATCCCCGGAGCATGGCTGCAGACCCCTGCATACACGAGGGGCATCTCAGGCTCCTTCGTCGCTCTCGGAGCGTGACCGCCTGGCGTCGACGCCCTCGTAGCCGGTCATGGCGTACACGCCCTCGCGCACCGGCCCGTGCCGGGCGACGCCGTCGCGCATGAGCGCCAGGTAGTCGGCCCATTCGATCTGATGGAGCGCGGCGAAGTGCATGAGGATCTGGCCGTTGACGCCGAGGTGGAACAGGAGGCCGATGTCGGGCCCGATCAGCGCATCGGCCTCCTCCTCGGTGACCTCGTAGGGCCGGAGGACGTCGCGCCGATCGGCCATGTAGGCCGCCTGCAGGTCGGGGTCGCGGTTCAGCTCGTACAGGAACTTCTGCACGTAGTAGAGGCTCACCCGATCAACCTCCCAGCCTCGGAACGGCGTGGGTGTCGAGGGCGACCGCGATGTTCTTCGTCTCCATGTAGAAGTCGAAGCTCCAGTCGCCCCCGTCTCGGCCGATACCGCTGGCCTTCGTGCCCCCGAACGGTGTGGGCAGATGACGGACGTTCTGGGAGTTGACCCAGATCATCCCGGCGTCGAGCGCCTGCGCGACCCGATGGGCACGCCCGACATCGCCGGTCCACAAGTATCCGGCGAGTCCGTACTCGACGTCGTTGGCGATCTCGACGGCATCGGACTCGTCGGTGAACGGGATGGCCGTGAGTGCCGGCCCGAAGATCTCCTCCTGGGCGATTCGCATCGAGCTGGTGGCGTTCGTGAAGAGCACCGGCGTCACCCAGTTCCCACCATCGGGGGCGTCGTCCCACGCCGAACCCTCGATGACGGTGGCGCCATCGTTCCTCGCGATGTCGACGTAGCTGCACACCTTCTCACGATGCCGTGGATGGATGAGGGGGCCGATGACGGCGCTCGGGTCGAGCGGATGACCGACGGGAACGGATTTCATCTTCGCCGCCAGGCGCTCGGTGAGCTCGTCGTAGATCGAGTCCTGGATCAACACTCGGCTGGAGCTGGTGCAGCGTTCGCCGTTGAGGCTGTAGATCATGAAGATCACCGCGTCGAGGGCCCGCTCGATGTCGGCGTCGTCGAACACGATGACGGGGTTCTTGCCCCCGAGCTCGAAGTGGACCCGCTTGAGCGTCGGGGCGCCCTGGGCCTGGATCATCGAGCCCGTCGCCGACTCGCCGACGAACGCGATCGCCTTGATGTCGGGGTGTTCGGTGAGCGACTTCCCCGCCGTCTCCCCCATGCCGTGCACAACATTCAACACGCCGGGCGGCAGGCCCGCTTCGAGGGCGATCTCGGCGAGGAGGTGGGCGGTGAGCGGGCTCCACTCGGCGGGTTTGTGCACGACCGTGCAGCCGGCCGCCAGGGCCGGCGCGATCTTCCACGTACTCAGCATGAACGGGGTGTTCCAGGGTGTGATCACCCCGACGGGGCCGATCGGGTTCCGCGTCGTGTAGTTGACGTGGTCGGCCGTCGGGAGCGACAGGCCGTCGGCCGCGGCGGGGGCCTGGTCCGCGAAGAACCGGAAGTTGGCGGCGCCGCGAAGCGCCGCTGCGCTCATGAACCGCATCGTCTGGCCGGTATCGACGCACTCGGTGACGGCGATCTGATGGGCCCGGTCCTCGATGAGGTCGGCAACGGCGTGGAGGACACGTTTTCGTTCCGTGCCGGGCGTCGCCGCCCACGCGTCGAAGGCAGCGGTGGCGGCGCGGGCGGCCGCATCGATGTCGGGGACATCACCGGCTGCGACCTCACCGAGGTGGGCGCCGTCGATCGGTGAGGAGTTCGCGAATGTCTCGACCGACACGCTGGGCGTCGGCCGCCCGGCGATGAAGTGCGGCGTCGCCTCGGTGACGAAACGGGT
>JAOTZB010000281.1 GCA_029861625.1 Acidimicrobiia bacterium | reverse complement strand
CGACCGGAACTTCAGCAGCGATCGACGGCTGCGGGAACAAGAAGCCGACGGTGTCATCGCGGCCGTGCTGTTCCCGAACACACAACCCCCGTTCGCGCCGCCGGCCGCCACGCAGTTCGAGGCACCGCCGGTCGGTGACGACTTCGAGCACCGCTGGGCCGGCCTTCGGGCCCACAACCGCTGGCTCGTCGACTTCGTGGCCGAGGCCCCCGAGCGCCGCGCCGGCATCGCCCAGATCTTCCTCGGCGATGTCGAGGGGTCGGTTGCCGAGATCGAGTGGGCCAGGGAGAACGGCCTCCGCGGTGGGGTCCTGTTGCCGGGCGCACCGCCCGACTCCGGGCTCGAGCCGCTGTACTCGAAGGTCTACGAGCCCATCTGGGACGCGTGTGAAGCCAACGGGATGCCCGTCAACGCCCACAGCGGGGGCGCCAGCCCGAATTACGGCTCACATTTCCCCGCGTCGCTCGCCATGTTCATGCTCGAGGTCACGTGGTGGTCCCAGCGCACGATGTGGCACCTGCTGTTCAGCGGCGTGTTCGAACGCCACCCGAACCTCCGGTTCGTGAACACCGAGAGCGGTTCGGCGTGGGTCATCGACACGCTCGACCGGCTCGACGAGTTCTACAAGCGGATGAAGTTCGGCAAGTACGGCAGCGAGGTGATCTTCGGCGGCATGGCGGTAGCCGAGATGCCGATCCTGCCGAGCGAGTACTGGCGGCGTCAGTGCCACGTCGGTGCGAGCTTTCTGCGGCCGGTCGAGATCGGGTTGCGCCACGCCATCGGGATCGACAACATCATGTGGGGCTCCGACTATCCCCACATCGAGGGGTCGCACCCGTACACGAAGCAGCACCTGCGACTCACCTTCGGCGGCATCGATCCAGCCGACACGACCAAGATCCTCACCACCAACGTGGCCGAGCTCTACGGGTTCGACGTCGAAGCGCTCACGCCGCTGGCCGAGCGGTTCTGCCCGACCAGGGCCGAGGTCGGCGAACCCATCGACTACGCCGAGATTCCCGAGGAGGCCAAGAGCTGCCCCGGCATGCAGCCTCACGCCCAGCTCCAGACGGTCGACTCGTGACCACCATGGACATCGACGGGCGGGTGGCCGTGGTCACCGGCGGCGCCGGTGGCATCGGCAAGGGAATCGTCAGGGCGCTCCTGGCCGAGGGCGCGACCGTTGTCATCGCCGATGTCGAGAAGGGCGCGCTCGAGGCTGCCGTCGATGAGCTCTCCGAGCTCGGCCCGGCCTCGGGATGGGTCACCGATGTCTCCGACTTCGACTCGTTCGACGCGCTGGCCGATCACGTCTTCGGCACCTTCGGCGCGTGTCATCTGCTGTTCAACAACGCGGGCGTCACCTCGGGGGGCGGCGGCAAACCGTGGCAACAGGAGTCGAACGACTGGCGCTGGTGCTTCGGGGTGAATGTGTTCGGCGTGGCCCACGGCGTGAGCGCATTCGTGCCCCGCATGATCGAGAGCGGCGAGCCCGGCCACATCGTGAACACATCGTCGGGCGACGGCGGGTTCGCGCCGGTGCCGACGGCGTCGGTGTACGCCGCGAGCAAGGCGGCGGTGAGCTGTTTCACCGAGGCGTTGACCCATCAGCTGATCTCGGAGGGAACCGAGCTGCGCGCGTCGGTGTTCTACCCATCCGGTGGTCTGATGGACACCGGGCTGTTCTCGGCGACACGCAACCGTCCCGCGGCGCTGGCGCGGACCGGGCCGGGCACCGGGCGCGGATCGATGACCTTCGACGAGCTCAAGTCGATGCTGGAAGCGGCAGGCCGCGAGGTCGAGGTGGCCGATCTCGACGAGCTGGGCCGCTTCGTGGTCGAGGCGGTCAAGGAGCGTCGCTACATCATCGGCCACGGTCTCGACGAGACCGCCGAGCTGTTGCATCGTCGCGCCGACGCGATCGCGAGAGCCGAGCTCCCACCACACCACGAGATGGGTCTCTGAGTCCGGCGCTCGCGCCACGATTCCCAGAACGAGTAGCAGTTGGGCTGCGGGTCGGTCTGGTGCGGTCAGCGGGTGCGGAACATGCCGCCCGGTTGGCCGAAGCCGTCGTCGGGGTCGACATCGGGGGCGCTCATGTCGATCACGACACCGGTCTCGGACTCCTCGACCGGATAGGTGCGCACGCCCACGTAGGCCGGCGGGCCACCGTGGGAGCCGTCGCGCACGTCGAACTGGGCGCCGTGCAGCGGGCAGGTCAGCATGTAGCCGCTCAGCGAACCCTGGCTCAACGGCGTGTCGGCATGACTGCAGTTGTCCTCGAGCGCGAACACCTCGCCCTTGACCCGGCACACGACGACGCCATGGTCGCCGATGTCGCAGTAGCGCAGCTGGCCGTCGCCGAGATCGCCGGTGTCACCCAGCTCGACGCGATGATCGTCCATTCAGGTCGACTTCGTCGCGGGCCGGATGTGACGGTCGTCCATTCAGGTCGGGTCCATTGCCAGGTAACGGTCGATGTTGTCGTGGAAGAACCGGATGCGCCGCTCCTGGCCGGCGAGGTACTCGTTGCGGTAGCCGCGTGACCTGAGCCCCTTGTGTTGGGTGTTCCAGATCGCGACGTCCTGGTCGATTCCCGGCCCGCACGAGATATCGCCCACCTTGCCGACCTCGTGTTCGACCTGGTGGTCGATCGCCACCCAGTCGCGCATCGAGTTCGAGTAGTACTCGCTCACGCCCTCGGGGAACAACGTCAGGTACCACATGTCGAACTGGCACTTCTCGGGATCGTCGGGGTGAGGCGATGCCCGCAGGAAGATGCACCCGTCGGGTTTCATGCTGAACGAGAGGTTCGGGAACACCGTGTAGTGGTAGTGGTCGGTGAGCTGCTCGTCGGAGTAGGAGGAGAAGTCGTAGCCCTTCGACGCACCGAGCTCGCGTTTGCGCTGCTGCAACGCGACACGGAGTCCCTGGAGGTCGTCGCGGAACGGTTCGGGGTCGAATTCCCAGAACTCGAAGTCCTGCGCCAGGCTCTTGAACGTGCGGTCGGCCCGGCCCCGGTAGAGGGGCCCGGGTCCGCCGCCCGGCATGAGCATGCGGCAGTGGCCCGTGTCGTAGAGGTCGAACTGGCACCCCGTGTAGTGCTCGTTCATCGACGCCACGGTCTGAGGGTGCACGTACGGCAGGTGGTAGCTCTCGTTGAAGTTGTCCTGCACCACCTTCCAGTTGAAGTCGCCTTCGGCGGTGACCCAGTGGGTTCGCTTCATGTTCCCCATGCGGTAGCAGTCGAGCTGCTCGGCAACGGGGCTGAGGTAGTCAGCGAGGCTGTCGCAGGTGGGGTCCATGTTGAACCACACGAATCCGGCCCAGCTGTCGCAGGGGATCTCGACGAGATTCCGACTGCCGCACGGGTTGCCCTGCGGGAAGTCCTCCTCGACGGCAACCCACAGCAGCGACCCGGTGTCGTCGTAGCGCCAGCCGTGGTACGCGCACTGGAACTGGCCG
This sequence comes from Acidimicrobiia bacterium, assembly GCA_029861625.1. GTDB lineage: Bacteria > Actinomycetota > Acidimicrobiia > Acidimicrobiales > JAHEJN01 > JAOTZB01. The sequence goes on along the minus strand of JAOTZB010000281.1, from coordinate 1,663 downwards.
CCGGCCAGCGAACCGCGTTCGGCCGTGACGAGCTGATTCCCGCGGTGTTGGCACACGTTGTAGAACGCGCGCACGCGCTGATCGGTCCCGCGGACGCACAGGATGGACTCGTTGCCGATCTGGGCGGTGATGTAGTCGCCGGGTTCGGGGACCTGATCGGCCCGACCGGCGATGAGCCACACCCTCGTCCAGAGATGGTCCCACTCGCGAGCTGCGAACTCGGCCGAGTAGTAGCGATCACCGGTGATCGGGGTGTCGCCGAGCTCGGGTTCCGGCGCCTTTTCGCGGCTGATGCCAGCCGGTGGTGTCGGCTGGGGTCGGACGTCGGTCATGGCTTCCCCCTCGCCGACAGAATATCGGACCGGTCTGCCGTGGGCCGAGCCCAGCGGACCCGATGGCCTACGCGCCGACGGCGACGGTACGCGGCGCGTTGTCCTCGATGGCGTCGATCATCTGGGACCACCGGGGCTGCGGAAGATCGTGACCCATGTCGGGGAACATCAACAGGCGCGAGTGCGGGACTGCCCGTGCCGTGGCGATGCCGCCGGAAGGCTTCACCAACGTGTCGAGCAGCCCGTGGATCACGAGCGTCGGTGCCGTCACGGCGGCGAGTGCCGCGGTGCGATCGGAACTGGCGGCGATGGCGGCGGCCTGCCGCTGTGTGCCGACCGGACGGAAACTGCGAGCGACGGCCTCTCGGCCCCGCGCCAGGTGCTCGTCGGGGTCGAAGTGCGGGCCGGCGAACAGCTTGAACATCTCGACGGACACCTCGGCTGCGTTCTCCCGTGTCGGTTCGGGAAGTCGGAGGGCCTTGCGGACGACGCCGATCGTCATCCGGCCGTTCTTCCGGTCGCCGGTGTTCGACATGACCGAGGTGAGGCTGAGGACCCGGTGGGCGTGGCGGATCGCGAGCGACTGGGCGATCATGCCGCCCATCGACATGCCGACCACGTGGGCTGCGTCGACGCCGATGGCATCGAGGAGCCCGGCCGCGTCGTTCGCCATGTCGTCGACGATGTAGCCGACGGGGGGTTTGCTCCGGAGCACCAGGTGCCGAGCGGTCTGGGCACGCGTCGGCGGTGTCCAGTCGAGCTCGGAGCTGAGTCCGATGTCGCGGTTGTCGAAGCGGATGACCCGGAACCCTCGACCGGCCAGCTGGTCGACGAAGTCCTGGGGCCAGTCGGTGAGCTGGCCGCCGAGGCCCATGACCAACAAGAGCGGCTCGCCCTGCCCCTGTTCCTCGTATTCGATCGTGATGCCGTTCGCCTGTACCGATGCCATGGCGAGAGCCTACGGTCGCGAGGTCGCCGATCACTCCGGCGCCGGTGTCAGGGATCGACGTTCGATGCCTTCAGCGAGGCGAACGACTCGGCGGCTTCCTTGGTGAGTGGACCGTTCGTCAGCGGGAGCTGTTCGCCGTCGACATGGGCAACGGCGAGGACGTCACGGGTCGACGACGTGATGAACGCCTCCTCGGTGTGTCCGAGGTGTTCGATCGGCACGTCGACTTCGCCGATGTCGAGGATCTCGAGCAAGAGCTCCCTCGTGACGCCGGCGAGACAGCCCGACGAGAGCGGGGGAGTGACGAGCCGCCCGTCGAGCTCGACGAAGACGTTCGAGCCGGTTCCCTCGCAGAGGTTGCCGAGCGTGTTCGCGAACAGCG
>JAOTZB010000280.1 GCA_029861625.1 Acidimicrobiia bacterium | reverse complement strand
GACCGTGAGGAGCGGCCGGGCGATGGTGGCGGGCAACCAGGCACGGTCGACGGCCAATGGATCGTCGCCGGCCAGGCGAAGCCGTTCGAGCAGCACCATCTCGTCATCGTGGTCGAGCTCGAGATGAGAGCGGGCCTCGTCGCTCGACGCGACGGTGAGCTGGAGGACCTCGCTGCGCTGTTCGACCCCGGTGTGCTCGACGGATTCGAACAGGCTGTAGAGCGCACCGAGCGACTGCTCGAACTCGGCCTTGTTGACGACTGTGCCTCGGCCCCGCTCGCGGGTGAGGACGCCCGTGGCGTTCAGTTGCCCGATGGCGTGACGGACGGTGTGGCGGCTGACCCCGTACTCGTTCACGAGCTCCAGGTCGGTGGGAAAGCGCTCGCCGAACTCACCCGAGTCGAGCCGGCGCCGCAGCTCGTGGTGCAGTTGTGCCCACAGCGGCATCGGACTTCGCCGGTCGAGTGCGAGTGCCGGTGGCATGGTTGCAATAGTACCAAAGACCGGACAAAGCAGGGAGTCACCCGTCGGTGAGACGGACGAACCGCATCTCAGCCGCGCCGGGCTGCAACGAGATCGGGGCCGAGATCGGCGATCGACGCGCAGCCGGCGAGCGCCATCGTCCGCTCGACACCCGCCCCCAGGTCGGCGAGGACGTGATCGACGCCGCGCTCCCCCGCGGCCGCGAGCGCATAGAGGTAGGCCCGACCGGCCATGCACGCCGTCGCACCGAGAGCCACGGCCTTGACGATGTCGCTGCCGCGGCGCACGCCCCCGTCGCAGTAGATCTCCACGTCGCCGCCGACGGCGTCGGCGACCGGGGCGACAAGCTCGATGGGCGGCGGCGCGCCGTCGAGCTGGCGACCGCCGTGGTTCGACAGCGCGATCGCGTCGACGCCGGCGTCGACGGCGAGGCGGGCATCGGCCACCGTCTGGATGCCCTTCAAGACGATCGGGCCGTCCCACACCGACCGGAACCAGGCGATGTCGGACCATGACAGCGCCGGGTCGAACTGTGAGTTGATGTACTCCGCCAGCGACACCGGGTCGCTGCCGTCGCCGACATCCTTGCCGACGACGTTGGCGAAGGCGATGGGCTCGGCCCGCACGAAGTCCCAGGTCCAGCGGGGATGCACGGCCCCGTCGAGCACCGTGCCGGGACCGATCTTCGGTGGGAGGCTGAAGCCGCGCCGCACGTCTCGCTCGCGGCGACCGAGCACGGCCGTGTCCACGGTGATCATGAGCGCCTCGTAGTCGGCCGCGGCAGCCCTGGCGATCATCTCGGCCACGAGACCCCGGTCGCGCCACACGTAGACCTGGAACCACTTGCGGCCGCCCGAGACCGCGGCGACCTCCTCGATCGAACGGGTGCTCAGGGTCGACAACGTGTACGGGAGCCCGGCTCGTTCGGCCGCCCTGGCGACGGCAAGCTCACCCTGCGGGTCGGCGATTCGGGTGAATCCGGTGGGTGCGAGCACGAGCGGGAACGGCATGGACGTGCCGAGCACCGTGGTCGACGCATCGACCTGCCCGACGTCGCGTAGCACCCGAGGCCGGAACTCGAGGTCGGCGAAGCCGGCCTCGTTGCGACGGGAGGTGAGCTCGTCCTCGGCCGCGCCGTCGATGTAGTCGAACACACCCCGGGGCAGGCGGCGTCTGGCGATCTTTCGCAGGTCGCCGACGGTGGCCGCCCGCGCCAGCCGACGCGCGACCGGGTCGGTTTCCACGGCACGGAATCGGACAACCGATCGGAGCGTCTCGATGATGGAGATGGCTGTGTTCCCTTCGGCGGGCGGGTCTTGCTGTTCTACCGCAATCGACCTCGCAGTGTGCGTCCGCGGTCGACCGGCCCCCGCGGCTTCGGTCACACTGACACGATGCGCTACGGCATCCAGCTCCCGGTCCAGACCCTCACCCGGACACTGGCCGATCCCTGGGAGGACACCGCGACGGTCGCCGATCTCGTGACCATCGCACAGCACGCCGAGTCCACCGGCCTCTCGTTCGTCGGCGCCTGCGACCACGTCGCCATCCCCGACGACGACTACGCAGCCCACATGACCACCACCTGGTACGACCCCGTCGCGACACTGAGCTATCTGGCGGCGCGAACGAACACCGTCGACCTGTTGTCGGTCGTGTGGGTCGCCGCCTACCGCCACCCCCTGGTCACCGCCAAGGCATTCGGCACCCTCGACCATCTCTCCGGTGGCCGCGCCATCCTCGGGGTCGGTGCCGGCCACGTCGAGGGCGAGTTCGACGCCCTCGGGATCGACTTCTCGAGCCGCGGCCGGCGACTCGACGAGACCCTTGCCGCCCTCTCGGGGGTCTTCGACGAGACCTACGTCTCGCACCACGTCACGTACTACGACTACGACGCGGTGGGAGTCGGCCCGCAGCCCGTCCGCGGCTCGATCCCGATCTGGGTCGGCGGCTCCGGTCGGACCGCGTGGCGGCGGGCCGGACGTTTCGCCGACGGGTACATCCCGATGGGCAATCCGCTGAGCCAGTACCCCGAGATCATCGACACGATCGGCGGCGCCGCGGCCGACGCCGGCCGAGGTGATGCCGAGATCGCAATCGGCTACATGCCGGGCTGGGCCCACCTGACCGGTCCGGCCTCCGACGATCTGCCCCCGACGGTGCACAGCGGCGGGCCCGAACCGCTCGCCGACGACATCCGGGCGGCCCGTGCCGCCGGCGCCGACACGATGCACATGAAGTTCCGAGCCCGGTCCCTTTCCGAGTACCTCGATCAGCTCGACGCATTCGCCGACACCGTCCTGCCCCTCGTCGGGGACTGAGGACTTCAGCGGACAAGTCCACGGCCGTTTTCGGTGCCCGCTCTTGTCGCCTGCTGCGACGGGCCGCTCGGGCCCCGGAGCCGGCCACACGCCTCGCCCCGGGCTCGCGGACTAGTCGAAATTGCTCAATTTCGCTCACTGCGTGCCGATCAAGAACGGAGAACGAAGGATCGGGCAACCCGCACGACATGGCACAAGGATTGGGCACGTGGTGACACCGGACGAAATTAGACAGAAGAGCTTCTCGATCGCGCGCAGGGGATTCGATCAAGTCGAGGTGAGCTCGTACCTGCTCGAGGTCGCCAAGTCGGTCGACGGCGTCCTCAACGACCTCGAGGCGGCCAGGGCCGTGGCCGCCAACAAATCGAACGCGGCGCCCACGCCCCCCTCGCCGATCAACCACGTCGACGATTTCGACAAGGTCGCGAGCGAGATGTCGGGACTGCTGCGCTCGGCGCACGAGAAGGCGGTCAAGCTCAGGAGCGACGCCGAGAACGAGGCGCGAATCACCCTCGAGCGGGTCGAAGCCGAGATCGGTGACAAGCGCCAGCAACACGAAGACGAGATGGCCAACGAGTTGAGCCACGTCGAAGAGCGCGCCCAGCGGATCAAGGACGAGGCCGACGCCTACGCGGCCGAGACCCGGGAAGCAGCCGACTCGTATGGCGACGCCCTGCGCCAAGAGGCCCGCAAGGAGGCCAGCCGGATGATGTCGGAGTCCGAGAAGTTCGCTGCTGCCGCCCGCGAGGAGGCCACGACGATGGCCGACACCATCCGGGACCAGGTTCTCGACGAGACCGCGGCGATCCGCATGGCGGCCGCCGAGCAACGTGACGAGGCCGAGTGCCTCCACCGGACCGCCGAGGAGTCGGCGGCCACATCCCTCGAGGACGCGGAACGCCGCGCCAAGGACATCATCGAAGGCGCCAAGGAGCTCGCGACGGCTCGGGTCGAGGAGACCCTCACCGAGGGACGGACCGCGGTGCGGGCTCTCCTCGAGGCCGAGCACGTGGCACGCGAGAACATCACGGCCGCCCACCGCGCGCTCGAGCGGGTGATGGCCGACATCGAAGCACCCGACCTCGAGATCGAGTCATTCGAGGTCGACGACATGCCGGACCGGCCCGTCCTTCAGTCCGTCAGCGCGATCGACTGACGAACACTCGACCTCACGGCGAGCGACGCTCGAGGAACTCGGCGACCTCGTCCATGTCGACGCCCGGGTAGCCGCTGAACCTGCCATGAACGTCGGAGACGGCCGCAGTGACGTTCTTGCGGTCGCGGGCCGAGGGCCAGACCCGGCCGGTGAGGTTGCGGATGCGCTCTTCGCGTGCCGCGGTCTGCGGGTCGTTGTCGGGTGAGACGAGTCGTCGCTCGATGTCGCTGCCGCGGAAGAAGTGCGCCTGGTCGGCGGTGGTGCCGAGCGTGATGGCGTTGTAGGGCCTCTGGTCGGTCTCGACGTGGGTCACGCACCAGAACGTGCCCGCCGAGGTCTCCGTGTACTGCGGATGGTCGGCGAACGTGTCGTCGGAGCTGAAGGCCTGCCTCGGCCCCCACGTGGGTGGCACCCGCTGACCGACCAGGGTGCCGTCGGCGTGGCTCGGGAACGGCACGCCGTTGTTCTCGTAGGCCTTCCAGATGACACCGTCTTGATCGGTGCGGAGGAAGTGCACGGTGAGCCCGAGATGACGGGTGGCGAGGTTCGTGATGCGGTGGGTGGCCATCTCGTAGGACACATAGAAGAGGTCCTTGACGTCTTCGGCCGAGATGTCGGAACGCTGTTTGGCCTCGCGGAGGAACTGGACGAGCGGTGCCTCGGGCGCGAGGACGGCGCCGGCGAAGTAGTTCGACTCGACTCGTTGCCGCAGGTAGTCCTCGATCGAGGTGGGGTCGCGGTGGTCGAGGGCGAAGTGGCCGAGGGTCGACAACACGACGGAGCGTGATGCCCGGGTGGTGACCTCGTTGCGCTGGGGGATGTAGATGACGCGGTCCTGGAGGTCGGTGATCGAGCGGCTCGACGATGGCAGATCCTGGACGCGGTCGATGGTGAACCCGAAGTGAGCGGCGATGTCGATCAGCATGCGCTCGGAGATCGGCCCGTAGCCGGGGTACTCGACGGCTCGTAGGGCCGCGCTGGCCGCGGTCTCGATCTCGCCGAAGTAGTTGTCGCGGTCGCGCATCTCCTTGCGGAGTCGCATGTTCGCGGCGCGGGCCGGGTCGCCGGTCGAGGTCACGACGGCACCCTGCCAGGCCTGGTACAGCGCGGCGAGGTGCTCGAGCACGTCGTCGGGGACCTTGGCCGACGGCCGCAGCGCCGGGAGCTGCC
>JAOTZB010000279.1 GCA_029861625.1 Acidimicrobiia bacterium | reverse complement strand
CGTCGGCGTGTGCATCGGCGCCGACGGCGGCTCCGTCAGCCGATGACCAAGCGTCGGTCGACCCACCCGAGCCGGCCACGACCGACCCGTCCGAGCCGGCCACGACCGACCCGTCCGAGCCGGCGGACGGCAGCGAGTACGTTCTCGAGAACGGCCTGCGAGTCGTCCTCCGACCCGAGCGCGGCAGCGGCCAGGTGGCAGTCCTGGTGTCGTACGACATCGGTGAGCTCCACGACCCTGCCGGTCTGTCCGGGCTCGCCCACTTCGCGGAGCATCTCTACATCACCGCGGGAACGGCAGAGTCTCCGCCGCGGACCGTCGACGAATTCGTCGCTGACCACCCGCTGGGCTGGAACGCACAGACCACACGCACGGCGTCGATCTTCGCGGCTGTCGCGACGACCGACCGCCTCACCGACGAGCTGACCGACGCGGCCGGCCGGATGACCGGGCTCACCATCACACCCGACCTTGTCGAAACGGAGCGCGGCCGCATCCTCGCCGAGACGTCCAACATGTTCGGCGGGATCCCGGTGCTGGCCGCGCAGAACCTCGCCAAAGAGGCCGTGGCGCCGACCCCGGGCGACGGCCGCCGTGGCGGCGATCCCGACACGTTGGCCTCGCTCGATGTCGCGACACTGGAATCACGGCTGGACGAGTACTACAAGCCCACCAACGCCATGCTCGTCGTGACGGGCGACTTCGATGCCGACGCGACCGCCGAGCTGATCGCGTCGCTGTTCGGCGGCATTGCACCGGGCACTGCGATAGGGGCGCCTGCTGAGGTCGAGCCGGCACCACCCACCATCATCGACGTCACCGTGCCGGCGCCCGATCCGTCCGTTGGCGCCGACGATGGCATCGTCGCACTCGGTCTGGCGATGCCTGCCGGCGACGCCCCGACGTACCCAGCGGCGCTCGTCCTGGTGCAGCGACTGTTCGTCACGGCCGGCCAGGGTGACATCCAGGTCGGGTATGCCCTCCTCGAGGATCCAACAGTGCTGACGGTGTCGACGGCCATCGCTCCGGACGAAGATGCCACGACCGCCGTCGAGCGGTTGACGACGACTGTGGCCGACGTGGTCGCGGCGCCGCTCGGGCCGTCGGAGGCGTCGACGGTCGTGTCCCAGTTCGGACCGCTGTTGGGAATCGAGCCCTATCCGAGCGGGTACGTGTCACAGAATCCCTACCAGCCGGCGCTGACGGCGGCCCTCGGCAGCTCGGCGGTGCCCGATCCGGCGGCGGTCCGTGGGTGGCTCGGGTCACTCACGCCAGAACAGCTGGCTGCGGCGGCCGACCTCCTCGATCCGGCGGCGGCGGGCGTGGTCACCATTACGCATGGGCCGGGCTGACGACTGCGGCGGTACACGGCTAGGTGGTGGCAGCGAGCGCGGCGAGCACGCGGTCGGGGGTGAGGGGGAATGTGTCGAACCACACACCGGTCGCGTCGTGTACCGCGGCGATGACGGCCGGTGCATAGGTCATGAACGGCATCTCGGCCATGCCTCTCGCCCCCCATGGCCCGCGTGGGTCGGCGAGCTCGAGCACGACGCTCTTGATCTCGCGCGGGATGTCGCCGATGCCAGGGATGAGGTAGGTGCTCAGGCGAGGGTTCCGGACCCGTGCGCCGTCGACCCGGAGCCGCTCGCTCAGCGCATACCCGTGGGCCTGCACGATTCCTCCCTCGATCTGTCCGACGATGAGAGCGGGGTTGATGGCCTTGCCGACGTCGTGAGTGCTCACCACCCGGTCGACCACGATGTGGCCGGTGCCACGATCGACGGTGACCTCGACGGTCTGGGCGACGTAGCCGTAGCTGAAGTTCGGGACGCACACGCCCGTCTCGGGGTCGAGCGGCTCGGTCGGGGGTGGGACGTACCGGAACTTGCCGACGCCGGGGCGGTCGCCGTTTCGCCAGGCCTTGTCGGCTTCCTCGGCCGCACCGAGGATCGAGTTGCCCGCCATGAACGTGAGGCGCGATGCCGATGCGGATCCGGAGTCGCCCGACGACGAGGTGTCGGAGAACCGGCCCTCGACCCGTTCGAGCGGGAGGCCGGTCGCGTCGGCCGTCATCTGGAGGAGTGCGGTGTGGGAGCCCTGTCCGACTTCGGCGCCGGCATGGAACAGCTCGGCCCATTCGGGTGCGTCGTCGTCGGGTTCGCCGTGGAGGACGATGCGGGCCTCGCACCGTTCGGGGAACCCGAACGAGAAGCCGACGTTCTTGAACGCGCAGGCGAAGCCCCGCCCGCTGGCCAGTTCGTCGGCGGCCGGTGGAAGCGTTGCGAACGGGCTGAACGGTGCCGGCTGTGACAGCGGTCGATCCAACGCCGCCTCCTGGGCGCACCGGTCGATGACCTCGGGCAGCGTCACCCCGTCGGGCATCGGGGTCTGGGTGATGCCGATGCTGCCGTCGCGAAGCGAGTTGCGGAGCCGCATGTCGACGGGATCGAGCCCGAGCGCCTCGGCGAGCTTGTTCATCTGGCATTCGGCGGCGAAGGCCGCCTGAGGTCCGCCGAACCCGCGGAAGGCTCCGCCGGGGACGGCGTTCGTGTACACGCCGTGGCTGTCGATGTGGGCGTTGGGCACCTCGTATGGACCGGCCTGACCGAGGTGGCAGTTCCCGAGAACCTTGTTGGTGGTGTAGTTGTACGCACCGGCGTCGAGCCATGCTTCGCTCTGCACCGCGACGATTCGCCCGTCGCCGCTGGCGCCCCACCGGGCGCGGATCCGGCCTCTGTGCCGCTTGTGGTGACCGACGATCGACTCCTCGCGCGACCATCGGGCCGCGACCGGCCGGCGTTCGCCCCGTTCGGTGAGCCGCATGGCCGCGAGCGCGAGGACGATCTGGAAGGACATGTCCTCTCGCCCGCCGAAGGCACCACCGATGGCCGGATAGACCACCCGCACCTTGTCGACGGGTAGATCGAGCGCGTGCGCGATCTGCTCCTGATCCTCATGGGTCCACTGGCCGGCGACCTCGACGGTGACCCTGCCCTGCTCGTCGATGTATCCAAGTCCGGCCTCGGGTTGGAGGAACGCGTGTTCTTGATGGGGCAGCTCGTAGATCGACTCGATGACGACTGCGGCCTCGGCCCACCCCGCCGCCATGTCGCCCTTGCGGATGCGGTAGTTCTGGTAGGCGTTGGTCGGGAGTCCGTTCTCGGGGTGGACGAGCGTCGCCCCCTCGGCCAGGGCCTCGTCGATGTCGGCGACGATGGGGAGGTCCTGCCACTCGGCGTCGATGGCCGCGGCGCCGATCTCGGCCGCCTCGGTGGTCTCGGCCACCACCAGCGCGAGATGGTCGGCCTCCCAGCGGCTCACGTCTGCGGGCACCGAGCTGCGACCGGTGTGGTCTACGCTGATGAACACCGGCTGGTCGAACAGGGTGAGCCCGTACTCGTTGACGGGCACGTCGGCGCCGGTGAAGACGGCCACGACGCCGGGCACGCGTTCGGCGGCTGAGGTGTCGAGCCGCAGGAGGCGGGCGTGGGGACGGTCGGTGAAGACGGTCCTGGCGACCAGCGCGTCGGCCGGGGCGCGGTCGGCTGGGTACTCCGCGGCGCCGGTGACCTTGGCGATCGCATCGACCCGTGGGGGCGTGGCGCCGATGCTCATCGGCCGGCTCCCGTCACGACCTGGGCCACGGCCGCCTCGATGGCCCGATAGCCGGTGCACCGGCACAGGTTGCCTGCGAGCGCGTGCACGACCTGGTCCTGGTCGGGGTCGGGTATCTCCTCGACGAGCTTGGCGCAGGCCATGATCAGCCCCGGGGTACAGAAACCGCACTGCACGGCACCGGTGTCGACGAAGGCCTGCTGGATGGGATGGAGGTGATCGTCGTCGGCGAGACCCTCGACGGTCACGATGGTCGCGCCGGCGGCTCGGGCTGCCGGAACGAGACAGCTCATGACCGCAGCGCCGTCGAGGTCGACGGTGCACGCACCGCATTCGCCCTCGGCGCAGCCCTCCTTCACGCCGGTGAGCCCGACCTCGTCGCGCAACCAGTCGAGCAGCGTGACGCCGGTGGTGTGCGCGGCGCTGACCGTCGCGCCGTTGACGGTCGTGGTGATCGAGCCGTCGTGGTCGACGCTGATGCCGAGCCCGGATCCGGTGGGGAAGCGGCCGTCGAAGCCGGTGCCCCAGAGCAAGGGCGGCTCGGTGGGCCACTGCGTCGCCTGCTCGTCGGTCGCGAGAGCCGTGAAGGCACGCCGGGTCATCGTCTCGACGAGCTCGGCCCGGAACGATGCGGGCGCGCGTAGGTCGTCGATGGGACTCGCCGTCTGCGACGCCAGGTTCACTGCGTCGGTGATGGCGCCGGCGTCGAGCGGTCGCCCCTGCAGGCGCTCGGCCAGATCGGGCACCAACACGACGGTGGGTGCGACGCTGCCGAGGGCGAGGGTGGCGTCGCTGACCACACCCTCGGCGATGGTGACGGTCGCGGCCAGGTGGACGACGGAGATGGCCTGGGCTCGTCGCAACCCCAGCTTGACGAAGATGCCCCGCTGGTCCTCTCCCATCGGCGGCACGATGACACCGGTGACCAGCTCGTGGGGGCCGAGCTCGGTGGTGCGGAACCCGGTGATGAAGTCGATGAGATCGAGTCGGCGTCGGGTGCCGCTCGAAGAGATCTCGACCGCGGCCCCGAGCGCCAGCAGGGCCGAGATCGTGTCGTTGGCCGGGCTGGCGGTGACGATGTTGCCGACCACTGTGGCCCGGTTGCGGAGCTGAGCCGACCCGACCTCGAGACACGCCTGGGCCAGTGGGAGCGCCCAGGTGCGGCAAACCTGGGAGGCGACGACCTGGTTGTGGCTGACCAGGGGCCCGAGGTGGATGCCATCGTCATCGAGGGTGATCTCGTCGAGGCCGGGAATGCGCCCCAGGTCGACGAGCACGTCGACATCGGCGTGACCGCCGCCATCGAGCTCGACGAGCAGGTCGGTGCCCCCTGCGATGGGCCGAGCCCGCCCGGGCGAGTCGGAGAGGAGCTGGAGCGCGGCGTCGAGCGATGTCGGCGCTTCGTAGCGCGGGACCCGCGTCGGCGGACGCTGGACGTCGTGCAGGGCCGTCATCGTTCGTCTCTCACGTCGGGGATGCCGAGCTGGGCGCGGAGCGGCTTCCAGGACGCGAAGACGACGAAGGCGGCCGCAATCCAGC